>NZ_JAVRBM010000083.1:0-38852 GCF_034531255.1 Nostoc sp. ChiQUE01b
AAATGACAAATGACAAATGACAAATGACAAATGACAAATGACAAATGACAAATAACAAAAAACCAATTAAATTGCATCTACCTTGAAAACATTTAATACCTTTGACGCCCTACTGCGGTGCAACCTGGTGTATTTATTTACAGCAGGTTTATTATTCTGGTCGAGCCTGTCTTCGCTTTTACCAACTTTACCGCTTTACATCAATGATGTGGGCGCAAGCAAGCAAGAAATTGGGATTGTGATGGGTAGTTTTGCCATTGGGTTATTGCTATCTCGCCCGATACTGGGACGGTTAGCCGATGAACGCGATCGCAAAATTGTCTTATTGATTGGTACGATAGTAGCTGCGATCGCACCCTTTGGTTATTTGGCAACCCAATCAATCGGACTATTAATCTTGGTGCGGATTTTTCACGGTATTAGTATTGCCGCTTTTACCACTGGCTACAGTGCCTTAGTCGCAGATTTTGCTCCCGCCGAGACTCGTGGTGAAATCATTGGGTACATGACTCTAGCAACTCCCATTGGTTTAGCAATTGGCCCTGCGTTGGGTGGGTATTTAGAAGCTACAAGTGGTTACGGGATATTATTTCTGTTATCCGCCGAATTGGGTTTTGTCGCCCTGTTGGGGATTGTACAAGTTACGAATCCGCCAGTGCAAAGGCAGGAGCAGACAGAGGGAGAAGATCGCAAATTTTGGCAAATTTTGGCCAGTCCACGGGTGAGAGTTCCAACTTTAGTTATGTTGCTGGTTGGTTTGTCCCTTGGTGCTGTACATACCTTTGTGTCGTTGTTCCTTAAATCCACTGATGTGGACTTCAATGGCGGACTGTTTTTTACAGCTGCGGCAATTTCTAGTTTTAGTATCAGGGTGTTTGCTGGTAAGGCGAGCGATCGCTTCGGGCGTGGTTTGTTTATTACCTTTGGTATTTTTTGCTACGTTTTGGCGTTAATACTGCTGTGGCAAGCTGACAGCGCGATCGTTTTCTTACTGGCTGCGATCGCTGAAGGCGCTGGTGGTGGTATACTGTTCTCGATGATGATTACGATGATGGCAGACCGTTCACTGCCGCCAGAACGGGGAAAAATTTTTGCTATATGTATAGCTGGACTTGATTTGGGAATTGCGATCGCTGCTCCTATTTTGGGTATTATCGCAGAACTTGTAGGCTACCGCGATATGTTTGGCTACGGTGCTGCAATCACTTCTCTAGCACTTGTCCTCTTCCTCACCCATTCAAGCAAAAACTTATCCAACTCACTGCGCTTTGCATTAGGTCTAGCTCCAGATGCCTACGCCTTGAAAAACTTAAAAGTTAGGAGTGATGAAATTTAACTCATCACTCCTAACTTTCAACTCTTAACTTTTTAAAAACGGGCGAGGAGGGATTCGAACCCCCGACACCGTGGTCCGTAGCCACGTGCTCTAGTCCACTGAGCTACACGCCCTCATCGACAATATATCTTAACACGTTCTAACCAAATGGCGCAAGATAATTTTCCAGCTAATTTTGCCAACTTAACCCATCTAGATCCCCAAGGACAGGCACAGATGGTGGATGTGTCTGATAAAGCACCCACGATTCGCCAAGCAGTAGCAGCTGCCAATGTGCGAATGCTGCCAGCCACCTTCGCTGCCATTCAAGCTGGAAATGTCCCAAAAGGGGATGTGTTAGCAACTGCAAGATTGGCTGGAATTATGGCAGCCAAGCAAACAGCCACTTTAATTCCTCTGTGTCATCCGTTGCCTTTACAAAAAATCGCAGTCGAAATCATACCCGATCCCCAACTACCAGGTTATCAAATTCAAGCCACAGTCAAAACCAAAGCTGAAACCGGTGTAGAGATGGAAGCCTTAACTGCCGTTTCTGTTGCTTCCCTGACTTTATACGATATGGCAAAAGCTTTAGAAAAGTCGATTCAAATTGAATCAATTCGTTTAATAAGTAAGAGTGGCGGGAAATCAGAAGATTATTCCTCGCCAGAGCAATAAGCTGCGCCGCTCTGCCTTTGCGCTGCAACAACCTGAAGAAGCGTCTACGTTAAAAAAATTGACTTTGACAAAGAGTTAAGCCTTAACACAAGTGTATTGAGAAATAATCACCTTATCTACTCCTTATTTTCTAGCGTGCTGAATCAATTCTTGTTTTTTAGCAGGATAGTTAACAACTTTCAAGCGTCTAGATAATTAACTGAAATTAATACACAAATCCTGACAGAAAATGTGACAATTTTCCCAAATACTGTTTTGGATATTCAGTAGCCATGTTAAGTATCAAAGATATTGAAATTCAGAAGATTCCCCTAAGTGCTGCTAGCAACGATATCCTGGAAGGCACCAGCGTTGCCGATACTCTGATTGGCGGCAAGGGCGATGATCTTCTCAAAGGTTACGGTGGTGCTGATATTTACCGTTATACGCTTGGGGACGGCAACGACACCCTCAATGATTCTGAATACAACGGCGGCAACGACCAGCTTATATTCTCCGGCACTGGTCTGACTGCCAGCAACGCAATTGTTACACGCCTCGGTAGCAGCTATGACCTGAAGATTTCTTTCGCTGGTGTAACTGGCTCCGTCATCCTCACGGATCAAGTTTATCGCACTGATGACTACGGCGTTGAAAAGATTACCTTCAGTGATGGAACCATCTGGAATGAAGCGCAGTTGCGAAATGCTTATCTGACCTTGGGTAGCTAGTACCAACGATACCCTGGAAGGCACCAGCGTTGCCGATACTCTGATTGGCGGCAAGGGCAATGATTTTCTCAACGGTAAAGGTGGTGCTGATATTTACCGTTATGCTCTTGGGGACGGTAACGACACGCTTATCTGAGTTAGTGTTACGGAAGACACTGACTTGTAAATGCAATTTACAGTCATCATAGGCGATCGCTATGACGACTGTTAGCAAATTTAAAAAATACTTATGCCAAACTCGTCGAACGTAGCTCATTAATAGAACTAGTCCACAGAACGGAAGATGGGTATTATTAATTCTTCTTCCTCACTCCCCACTACCCAGTTATGGCAGGTTGTCAGGGTCGATGCCCAGACTACGTAAGTAGGTTGCCAACTGTTCGGCGCGTTGGCGTTCTTGTTCTAGCAATAACTCAGCCTGTTCTACCCGTTGATTGAGTTCCAAGGAATTCAAAAATCTCTGTCCATCTGGACGGTAAATTATTAACTCTCCAAGGCCCGTTTGAAATCTAATTCCTAAGCGGGGACTCAACCAACCATCCATTTGCCATAGCTTATTCAAATGGTTGTTTTGCCGCACCCAGCCATCTAATTGAAAACTTTCAGGGTCGTATAAGTAGTATTCTTCAACACCATAAGTATCGTAAAATTCCAGCTTACGCTCCATCTCTTTGGTATCATTACTATAAGAAAGAATTTCAAAGACCACTTGTGGTGGAATATTATCTTCTTGCAACTGACGATAGGAACGACGTTTTCCCTTTTGTCTACCGAAGACAACCATCACATCAGGTGCAGTCGGTGCAATCAGCCGAGAACGGACGGGATACCAGAGTAAATCTCCCGCAATCAAAACACGATCGTTATTAGCAAACAGAATCTCTAAATTCTCCTTAATCAAGACAATCCAACGATATTGCTCTGTATTGTCTGCCATTGGTTTGCCGTCGCTATCTGGATAGAGGAAATCGGGGTCTATTTGCTCAAAGATCTTCATCGTATTTAACCCAACGGCTCTTGACTTCCAATTCAATTATGACTGCTTCTAGAAGTCTAATCGCAACGACTGCCCCAAAAACCTTAGAATAAGTAGGGTGTATTTAAATCTGTAACAAATATTTATGCCTCCTCGTTGGCCTCGCAAACCCGATCGCAAAGACCCTGATTACCGCAAGATTGATGACCGGATGAATTTTGCCGTTCATGTAGCGATCGCTGCTATGATTAATTCTGGCTTATGGTTTTTTCACATCTTGAAAAGCACTACCTGGGAGTGGCTGCCGTTATTGACTGCAAGTTGGACAGGAATAGTATTAGTGCATCTGATTTATATTAGTGCGATCGCTAATTACAGCGAAACTCCACCTAAATCCACCTGAAGACGGACTGCTGATGCTGGGGCGATTGTAACCTGTGGTAGTAGAATCAGCCTATTAATTGAGCGATAATGTAAAAAAGCCTGAGATTTCGCACTCTTTCTTAACGTAGGGTTATTTTTATGGCAAAGACTAACACCACAGAATTACTGGAAGCCCTAGCAGCTGAAATTGGCGAAAATGTCTACATAGACATTGCCAAATGGCATCTTTATTTATCTAATGCCAAACTGCATACTCTTGTTGCTGAACAGTTGTATCCTTTAATTACTTCCAACAATGTAAGTGAAGATCAAGTTATAAAAGTCTTGGAATCAATTCCAGTGAAAATTGGCGGTGGTAAAAGAGAACTTCCTTTAATCGATTTACTACCGCTGCAATGCCAGGTCACGTTAGTAGATATTTTGGAAAAATATCAACGCGAAGTCTAATCCCTAAAATCAAAATTATTTAAGTTTAAAATTTTCTTAGTCAGCAATTTTTTATCAGATTTTAGATTTGAGATGCTGAATTGAAAATTTGTTTAGCGTGTCAATTTTATAAAAATGAAAATCACAGATGCACATAATAGATAAATATTGTGTAATTTATGTGTGTATATCTGGTAAAAATTTCCTTTAACAATTAAGGAATCTCGACGTTCTAAATCAGTTGAGATGTGAGCGAGTTGATGTTGAGACTCGTTTTATACTCTCATGCAAACTTATGGAGGCAATTTCTATGCTTTTACAACTCAAAGATACTGGCGAATTAGTAAAAATTCTTGAAATTCAGGAATTGCTCGACCCGAATAATGATGTCGTTCACGCACGACAACAAGAAGGTGAAGAAGAACAGCCACCTAATAGTTTTAAAAAAGAAAATCTCGTTTTTCCTTCTGGTGAAGTTCTACCACGCTGTTGGTTAGATGCCGAATATAGACACGGCAACGGTTAATGATTTGAAAATCAGATAATTGGTAATGGAAGTAAACTATTAGCAATTATCAATAGTAGGGGCACACATCTGTGCGCCCCTATTACTATGTGCTAGTTGATTACTTCTTGTTCTGCTAATGTCGCCTTTTCATTCTGCTGAAACTTTGGGAAAAATATTTTAGTAATCCAGTCAGTTAAAATGTGAGACAGTAATCCCAAAGGCCCAGCGAACAAAGATAAAGCCAGAGAGTGAATTGTCCAAACACCTGTTTTCTGTCCTTCCCAATAAATCCAACGACCGACAAATAAATCCATCACTAAAAAATGAATCCAACCTGTTGCCGCAGCTGTTTCATCTGCAAAAAACCGTGCAATATCAGCTAATTGAGGATTCGATAAAGCTTGAGCATTTTCTGGGGTAATGCTGTTGATAAACAAATACAAATACGCCCCAGCTAAGAGCACAAAGGGTAAATATGATGACATTATGTGTCGTGTAACTTTCCAGTTGGGCAATAAAATCATCAACGCCCAAAATGGCAAGACGAAAAGGTTGGCAACGTTAAATAGTTGAGAAATCGTCATATCTTTGTAAAGTGAAGGGTGAGGTTTAAGTTATGAGTTAGGAGTTATGAGTTTAAAGTAAAAATGTTGTTGTACTAATGTTTGCAACTGCTGTTGCAGCTTTTCTGGATCAAAGGTACGATCCAAACAAGTCTGCACAAGCAAGTTGGTCTTCAAACAGTTCTTGCAAAGGTGTTTCGTGTTCTAGATTATCATCTGTTTGTCGCTGGGCTGCGATCGCATCTGGATCGCTAGCGAAGTTTAGGTTTGGCTTTAATTCCTCAAATCATTGTGGCACAAACGGTAGAGGAGTTGGAACAAAAAGCAACATCTGCCAAAAATGTAAATCCTAACATCTATAACTGAAAAGATTTTTGTAGTAGTTTAATCGTCATTAGATTCTCTAATCGTTAAGTAACACGGGTTGTGAGGTACTTACAAAAGCACCTCGTACTCGATTGCTCAATGCAATTACTTCTAGCATAAAGTAGATGTTGGATTTTGTTTCTCAACTTTCAACATGGGTGCGGTTTTATAGCAAAGTGCTGTTAGCGGAAGCGGGGCGTTTAGCCCGTGCTGTTAGCGATAGCGGGGCGTTTAGCCCGTGCTGAGTAGAAACTCAGTATTATCAAAGGTTTCAGCAACCAACATAGTCCTAACCTATGCTTCGACTGCTATACCAAAAACTATGATTAACTTTTCACTGCTGGCAGATGCTTTTTTTTAGCTTTCTGATTTTGCCTACTCAGCTTTTTCCGCCATGTCTCCATGTAAATGTAAAACACTGGAGTCAGATAGAGAGTTAATATCTGAGAGAACACCAATCCACCAACGATCGCAATCCCCAAAGGACGACGCGCTTCTGAACCTATTCCTGTACCCAGAGCAATAGGTAATGTCCCAATTAAAGCTGCCATCGTCGTCATCATAATCGGACGGAAGCGAATTAAGCAAGCGGCATAGATGGCATCAAAAGAATTTTTCCCTTCTTTTCGCTGCGCAACAATTGCAAAATCTACCAGCATAATCCCGTTTTTCTTGACGATGCCTACTAGCAAGATTATGCCGATGAAAGAGTAAAGATTTAAATCAACCTGGAAAATCAGCAGCGTCAGTAATGCACCAAAACCCGCCGAAGGCAGACCGGAAAGAATGGTGATTGGGTGAATGAAATCTTCATAGAGGATACCGAGAATCAGGTAGATGACTAAAATAGACACCAACAACAGCACGCCTAAATCATTGAAGGACTGTTGAAAAGTCTGGGCTGAACCTTGAAAGCTGGGGGTAATTGTTGAGGGTAACATCTCACTGGCTGCTTGTTTGATGGCATCAGTAGCTTGACTTAGAGACGTTCCTGGGAGCGTATCAAAAGAGATAGTTGCAGAGGGGAGTTGAGCAACGTGAGTGACGGTAAGGGGGCCGACATTTTGAGTGATATTAGCGATCGCACTTAGAGGAACAAGTTTCCCAGTACTCGATTGCACATAGAGCATCGATAGGGCGCTAGGATCTCGTTGAAATTCCGGTTTTACTTCTAAGATTACATAGAATTGGTCATTTGGGGTATAAATAGTCGAAACCTGGCTAGAACCATAGGCAGCGCTGAGAGTTTGTTCAACTTGTTGGGCGGTAATCCCAAGAGTTGCAGCTTTGTTGTGGTCAACTTGAACTTGGATTTGAGGAGTGCTAAGTTGTAAATCGCTATCAACGTCCCGCAGTCCTGGTAGGGTTTTAACTTTATCTACAAGTTTAGGAACGTATTGGCGCAAGTCTTGTAAATTCAAACTCTGCAAGGTGAACTGATAAGTAGAATTAGTTTGTTGCCCACCGATGGGAATAGCTGGCGGAGAACGGAGGAATGTCTTAACCCCAACTACACGTCTCAACTTGGGGGTTAACTCTTGAATGATTTGGTCAGCACTCAGTTGACGTTGAGAACGTGGTTTGAGCCGAATCGTAATTCGCCCGGAGTTGACCGAACCGTTGGGGCCACTTGCACCTACAATCGAGTCAACTGCTTCAATGTTGGGGTCTTGACGAATAATGTCAACAACCTTTTGCTGGTGACGCCGCATATCATCAAAAGAAATATCTTGTGCTCCTTTGGTGTTCGCCATCAGTTGTCCAGTGTCTTCGGTTGGAATAAATCCTTTGGGAACGATGATGAACAAATAAACAGTCATTACCAGCAAAATGCCAGAACCAATGAGTGTCATCAGGCGGTATTTTAAGACGGGCTTGAGAGTCCAATCATATCCCCGCAGTAGTAAATCAAATGCCCGTTCTGAGACTCGATATAGCAGATTTGGTCTTTGCTGATGTGAACCCAGAAAGCGACTGCACAACATGGGGGTGAGACTGAGGGAAACAAAACCCGAAACTAAAATTGCCACAGCGATCGTCACGGCAAATTCATGAAATAATTTACCGATTATTCCACTCATAAACATGATCGGGATGAACACCGCCACTAAGGAGAGGGTCATTGACAAAATTGTGAAGCTGATTTCCCTCGATCCCTTCAATGCC
This sequence comes from Nostoc sp. ChiQUE01b, assembly GCF_034531255.1. NCBI lineage: Bacteria > Bacillati > Cyanobacteriota > Cyanophyceae > Nostocales > Nostocaceae > Nostoc > Nostoc sp. ChiQUE01b. Next base: position 8,093 of record NZ_JAVRBM010000083.1, read on the forward strand.
GCATTTAGGGGAGATTCGCCCATTTCTCGATAACGGACGATATTTTCTAGCACAACGATCGCATCATCCACGACAAAGCCCACGGAGAGGGTCAACGCCATGAGTGAAAGGTTGTCTAGGGAAAAACCCGACAGATACATGACAGCAAAAGTGCCAATAATCGCTATAGGTAACGCCAAACTGGGAATTAGGGTGGCTGTTATATCACGCAAGAATAAGAAAATCACCAAGACAACTAGACAAACCGAGAGAACCAAGGTAAATTTCACATCATTGACAGAGGCTCGGATTGTTTGGGAGCGATCGTACATAATCCCCATCTCAATCGATTTGGGAACTTGTTCGCGGAGTGTAGGTAAAAGTTTTTGAATCGCATCAACAATATTTACCGTGTTAGCTCCGGGCTGCGGCTGTACAGCCAGAACAACGGAATGGCGGTTTGTCACTTTGCGATCGCTATACAAATTGGAGACTTTGACGTTTTGTTCGCTGTCAATCACCTGCCCCAAATCTTGGAGCCGCACAGGCGCACCATTTTTGTAAGTTACAATTAGCTGGCGATAGCTGGCAGCATCGGTAAGTTGACCATTCGCCTGAATTGTATAACTTTTGTAAGTGCCAGAGAGACTACCGATTGGCAAATTGACATTTCCCTGTTGAATGGCAGTTTTTACCTGATTTAGACCAATTCCCCGCGATGCCAACTCTCGCGGATCGAGCTGAACGCGGACTGCATATTGCTGTTGACCATAGACCTGTACCTGAGCAACACCATCAATCATCGAGATTGGCTGACCAACTGTTACCTCTGCGTATTCATCTACTGTCGAGATTGGCTGTGTCTCAGAATACATATAGAGGTAAATAACTGGTGAGACAGACGGGTTGACTTTGCGGTACGTAGGCGGGTGAGGCATTCCGGCTGGCAGTTGTCCGGCTGCGGCTGAGATGGCCGCCTGTACATCTTTGGCGGCATCTTCCACTCTGCGGTTAAAGTCAAATTGTAGGGAGATGTTGGTGCTGCCTGTGGAACTGGTGGAATTAAATGAATTAAGTCCGGCAATTTCGGTAAACTGTCTTTCTAGAGGTGCGGCGACTGAAGATGCCATTGTTTCTGGGGTGGCACCGGGGAGACTAGCAGAGACAGATATAAAAGGATATTCAACGTTGGGTAGGGCACTAATGGGTAACAGTAGATAACTCATGAGACCGAAGATGAGGATACCCATCATTACCAAGGTGGTCATGACTGGACGACGAATGAAGAGTTCTGAAAGGTTCATGAGTTTTGTTATCCCAGAAATGTGGTGGGGATGCGATCGCTAAAAATAATGCAATACGCTTGGTGTTAAGACTTAATTCTTTTTCAAAGTCAATTTTTTTAAACGAACCGCAAAGAACGCAAAGGAAGAGAAGGAAGAAATACTTAACTCAACTGTGTTGAAATATAATGTCAACGTGATTTTGATAAATGTGTGATAGGTGCAATAACTCTATATTCAATAACTTCAGCATTGATATTTTTTTAAATTATTGCTGTGCTAATAAGCGAGAACGAATTAGGCTCAAATCAGGTTGAACATTTGACAGACGTTGATGAACAGATTCAGCTAATTGTTTGCGTTCTTCGAGGTATAATTCGACAGCATCTCGATGTCGAAGGTAGTAGCCAATTGTCAGATATACATCAGATAATGATAAGGATGAGTAACGCCCAACAATAGATTCAGGGGACGCACCATCTTGAAAGTTATGAATCACTAGTTCTAGCAAAACCCTTGTATTACCTACCCGAATTGCACCTGTTGCATCTTCACTTAAGGGAGGATTTTCTTGTTCTATTGTTAAAGTCATATCGAGTATATGTGAAAGATTGGTGTTACTTGTTAAACATCACGATCGCCCGCCTGAAAATGAAAATACCCGCCGAAATTTAACTTGACTGAGCTTTTTCCGCCATGATTCCATGTAGATATAGAACACGGGTGTTAAATACAGGGTCAATATCTGAGAAAACACTAGTCCGCCTACAACTGCAATACCTAAAGGACGGCGGGATTCGGAACCAGCGCCAAATCCGATCGCTATGGGCAAGGTTCCCATTAATGCTGCCATCGTCGTCATCATAATCGGACGGAAGCGCACTAAGCAGGCTTGATAAATCGCTTCAGACGGCTTTTTCAATTCTTCTCGCTGGGCAACGATTGCAAAGTCCACCATCATAATCCCGTTTTTCTTGACGATGCCCACTAAGAGAATTATCCCAATGAAGGAATAAACATTCAGTTCGACATGGAATATTATCAGCGTTAACAATGCCCCAAAACCTGCTGATGGCAAACCGGAAAGAATTGTAATTGGGTGAATGAAATCCTCATAGAGAACGCCCAGGATTAGATAAATTACTAAGATGGCGATCGCTAATAATAAACCCAAACTCGGCAGTGAACTTTGAAATACCTGGCTTGCACCCTGAAAGCTGGTACTAATGCTCTTAGGAATCACCCGCTCGATTAGTTCTTCAATTTTTTGGTTGGCATTTCCCAAGGAAACACCGGGAGCGAGGTTAAAGGAAATGGTGGCGGCGTTCATCCGACCGTTATGATTGACCATTAACGGGCTGACTCCCTGAGATAGTTTGGCGAATGTCTTCAGAGGAACTGCTATTCCTGTGCTGGAGTTAATGTATAAAGTCAACAGAGCGTTGATATCCTGCTGAAACTGGGGTGCTAATTCCAAAATCACCTGATACTCATTGGTCGCTGCATAGATGGTTGATACTTGGTAGGAACCGTAGGCACTTCTCAGGGTATTTTCGATTTGCTCGGCGGTAATCCCATAAGTTGAGGCTTTATCGCGGTCAATGTCAATTTGAATCTGGGAAGCAAATTGTAAATCGCTATTGACATCCTGGAGTTCTGTCATCTCCTTCATCTTGAGAACAAGTTGGGGAACATACTCCTGTAAGGGTTTGACATCAGAACTCTGAAGTGCTGTCTGATAAAGTCCTGTGGTTTGTTGAGCACCAATAGGTATCGCTGGGGGATTTTGTAAGAATACTTGGATGCCTGGAACTGTGGCGAGTTTGGTTCGCAAATTTTGCACGATTTCGTCAGCACCAAGTTGACGCTGCGATCGCGGTTTTAACCGAATAAACAAACTCCCGGAATTGGCTGCAACTGCTGCCCCACTGCCACTAGCACTCGCTCCCGCCCCAATATTGGAGTTGACTGCATCTACGTTCGGGTCTTGGCGGATCAGGTTAGCAACTGTCTGCTGATGCTGGACAAGATTATCAAAGGATGCATCCTGGGCTGCTTGGGTAATGCCTGTAATTTGTCCGGTATCTTCGCTAGGAATAAAGCCTTTGGGAACTACCACCAACAACCCAACTGTCACCGCCAAGAGAACGACAGATAAAATCATCGTGGTAAAGTGATATTTTAAGACTTTTTTCAGACTCCAATCGTACAAACCGAGGAAGCGATCAAATACATATTCTGAAGCTTGATATAACCGACTTTGATTAGCATGATTTACAGGACGCAGAAAACGGCTGCACAACATCGGAGTCAGAGTCAAAGACACAAAACCAGATACGAGAATTGCAACTGCGATCGTTACAGCAAATTCATGAAATAATCGTCCCAGAACTTCACTCATGAACAACATGGGGATGAAGACTGCAACTAAGGAAAGGGTCATCGATAAAATTGTGAAACCAATTTCTCTCGACCCATTCAACGCCGCTTCTAAGGGACGTTCCCCCATTTCCATGTGACGGACAATATTCTCTAGCATGACGATCGCATCATCCACTACGAAGCCCACCGAAAGGGTCAACGCCATCAGCGACAGATTATCTAGTGAGTAGTGCAGCAAATACATGACTGCAAAAGTGCCAATCAGCGAAACGGGTAACGCCAAACTAGGAATCACCGTCGCTGAGAGGTTCCGTAAAAATAGGAAAATTACTAAGATAACTAGAGCGATCGTCAAAATCAACGTAAATCTGACATCATCTACTGAATCTCGAATTGACTGAGAAGCATCATAGAGAATCCCAATTTCCACGGATGCTGGAATCTGGTCGCTCAAATTCGGAAGCAATTTCTTAATCGTGTCTACGACTTGTACCGTATTGGTTCCGGGCTGTCTTTGAATGGTGAGAATAATGGCGCGAGTATTGTTGTACCAGCTTGCTATCTTGTCATTTTCTACACTGTCAATAATCCTGCCCAGTTGATTGAGATAGATAGGCATTCCATCTTTATATGACACAATCAACTGGCGATAAGCAGCCGCATCTTCAAGTTGCCCGTTAGTTTGGACTGTAAAATTCTTATGATTTCCCGAAAGACTGCCGGTGGGTAAATTGACGTTACCCTGTTGAATCGCCGTTGCCACCTGATCTAGCCCAATTTGCCGCGTTGCCAATTGTTGCGGATCGAGTTGAATTCGAGCCGCATACTTTTGGGAACCATAGACGGCTACCTGTGCCACCCCATTGATTGTAGATAGCTTTTGCGCCAGATAAGTCTCAGCATAATTATCTACCTGAGAAAGGGGTAGTGTGGGAGAGTCCAGGTAAAGGTAGAGAATCGGTTGATCTGCGGGGTTAACCTTACTGTAAGTAGGAGGATTGGGTAAATCCGTCGCAATTTGCCCTGATGCTCCCGATATCGCGGCTTGCACATCCTGCGCTGCATCATCAATATTCCGACTCAGGTTAAATTGCAGGGTAATTTGAGTCTGTCCCAGAGTGCTAGTTGAATTAAGCGAATCGAGTCCAGCAATACTAGAAAATTGCTTTTCTAAAGGACGGGCAACCGATGCTGCCATTGTTTCGGGGCTGGCTCCCGGTCGAGAAGCACTTACCTGAATTGTGGGATAATCCACACTTGGTAAATCGCTGATTGGCAGCAACCGATAACTCATGAAACCGAAGATCAAAATCGCCGCCATCACCAGAGTCGTCATGATCGGGCGGCGAATAAATGGTTCCGAAAGGTTCATGATTCACCTCCGCCTGACTTCGGGGATTCTCCCCCCTGTTCCCCGCCCCCTGCCCCTCTTCCTGTTTTGATGCGGATTTTGCTACCCGAAACGAGATTCGCTTGACCATCGGTAACAATTTTATCGCCTGGTTGCGGCCCTTTCTGAATTACATCTAGCCCTTGAATGGTGCTGCTAACTGTAACTGGAATATTTTCTACCGTATTGTCTGGCTTAACTACAAAGACAAACTGCCCATCGGGGCCATTCTGCACGGCTTGAGAGGGAACAACTATTGCATTCGGTTCTTCGGTTAGCGTTAGCGTTGCATTGACAAATTGACCGGGAAACAAATGTCCTTGAGTGTTATCAAAGTCACCAATTAGTTGAATTGTTCCCGTAGTATTATCAACCGTATTATTGACAAATGTTAAAATACCTGGTATAGAATGAGATGGATTATCGGGGAACGTTACATCTACCTTCAGCTTGCCATTCTGCATATACTTTTGTACCTGGGGCAGATTTGTTTCGGGAATGGAAAAAGCGACTTGAATTGGGCGAATTTGGGTGAGGGTAACAAGTGGAGTCGTGCTGTTGGCTTGTACCACATTCCCCTGAGTTACCAGAATATTGCCAGCGCGACCATCAATCGGCGCATAAATTTTGGCGTAAGATAATTGCACTTTGGTATTGTCTAATGCTCCCTGGTCTGAAACGACAACGGCTTGAGCATTAGCGATCGCAGCTTGATCGCCTTTGACAACAGCACCAGCATTAGTCAGCGCCACTTGATCGCTTTTTAAAACAGCCTCAGCATTAGCGATCGCTTCTCGATCTGCTTGTAGGGTTGCTGTCGCAGATTTGCTGTTAGAAACGTATTGCTGTGCTTGATCTAAGCTGATAGCGCCCTTCTTATACAATGCACTATAGCGATCGCTCTGTCCCTGAGCAAATTCTGCTTGTGCTTGATCCTTGGCCAAATTCGCCTGGGCTTGTCGGACTAAGGCTTGGTCTTTGACTAAAGTGGCTCTAGCTTGGTCTACCTGACCCAAATCTCTAGTTAATGCATCTCTGGCTTGTTGTACTGAGGCTTGGTCTTTTGCTACAGTTCCTTGAGCTTGCTGGATTGCAGCAGCTTGCGATCGGTCATCTAGGGTAAATAAAAGTTGTCCCTTTTTCACATCTTGACCTTTCTTGAAATAAACTCCAACGATCCGTCCGCTAGCTTGGGGTGTAATCGCTACCGTAGACCCCGATTGCACATTACCGATCGCCTGCAATTGGATCGGAACCGTTTTTTGTGTCACCATTGCCACAGTTACAGGTGTCACTTGCTGTTTATTACGCCCAGATTTTTCAGCTTTGTCTGATTTGGCTGCACCTGTATAAATACCCAAAAAACCCAGCCCAGCCAGCAATATTACCCCCAAAATTACCAAACGAATCTTTTTCTTTTTTGGCGATCGCGGTAGCTCCGGTTTTATACTATTCTCAATCAAACTCTCGTTAGAAATATCATGGTTCATCAGAACCCCCAATGCATTTTAATTAATTAAAAACCGTGAAACCCTTTACACCTCAACTCTAACTGATACCAATTTCATTTGAGGCGGCACATCTAAATAATTAGTTTTTTCCAGTTTGCTCGATATGCCTTATCAAATATTGATGATTTTGTCGATTTCAAATCAAACAAATAATATTTTTCAACAACTTTTAAGTCATCATCTTCAAAATGTCTCTTCATCTTAGTTAATGCTTTATTTCCCCCATATTTACTTATTACTTCTTAGCTGTCGATATAGAAGGTGGAGAGCTTGTTTTTCTATCTGTCTGACTCGTTCTCGACTAATCCCCATACGCTGACCAATCTGTTCTAGAGAAAGTTCATTTCCATCTATCAACCCAAAATGTAAATTTAAGATTTCTTGTTGTTGTTTAGATAAACTTGACAATAAGTCTTCAAGTTCCTGATTGAGAGATTGCTGAGTTGTATAGCCATTTTCAGAATATCTATAATCTTCAATTAAATCTTCTAACTTTACATCTCTGTCTGAGCCAACTCGAAGATCGAGAGAGATAGTTTGACGAGCCAAAGTTAGATATTCCCGAATCTGACTAGGCTCTAAAGAAAGTGCATGAGCAATTTCCGTAGTGGTGGGAATACGACCCAGTTTTTGAGATAATTCTCGCTGAACGCACTTAATTTTATTTAACTTCTCATTGATGTGAATGGGTAATCTAATTGCACGTCCTTGTTGAGCGATCGCTCTAGTAATTCCTTGACGAATCCACCAGTAAACGTAAGTTGAAAATCTGTATCCTAGAGCTGGATTGAATTTCTCAATCCCTCTCTCTAAACCCAAAGTACCTTCTTGAATTAAGTCCATCAGTTCTAAGTTACGTCTCTGATATTGCTTGGCAATTGACACCACAAGCCGGAGATTAGACGCCATCATTTTCTGCTTGGCTTTTTTCCCTTGATTTAGCTTTTGAAGTAATTCTTGTTCGCTTAACTGCAACTGGTTAGCCCATTCTGGCAGTGTAGGTGTCCGCTTTAATTCAACAGTCAGTTTTTCGGATTCAGCAAGTATTTTCATCAGCTGCTGAACTTGTTGGGCAAAAAAAACTTCTTGCTCCTGGGTTAATAGAGGTATTCGTCCAATTTCTTGAAGATAAGCACGTACTGTATCAGTTGTAAATTGAGATGCTTTGGTTGTGTTACTAGATTTGGTGTCTAAGAATGTTAAGTTACTCATGGTGAGTTAGCCTCTGCCTATTAATTCGGATATTTTTTATTTGGGAAAAAACGCAGATAGTGACTCGATGAGCTATAGAGGTTTTTATAAAAAAACCAGGTATCAAGTACTAGCTCTAAAAGAGCAATCAATACCCAAATTGCTAGAGAAACAATTACAGGTAGGCTGAGATCAGGAAACTTCCTTTGCAAATCGATAATGCCAAATAACAGCAAAAACACGAGAGAAACTCCCAGGAGAAAGGACAACTTGACAATCGCGAGAATGAAACGGCTCATCTCTAGGATGCGATGTAAAGCCTGGAAAATCTTTCCAGAATTTCTTCCATGTTATTGATGACCAGTAGAATTTGTTGTTGGTGTAGATGGGTAGCTAAAGAGCATTGTTGCTGCACTTGCATCAATTCATGTTCATTCTTGAAATTATCTAAAAGTTTGTCCCAAGGTAGCACCTGAGAGCTAGTTGACCAGATTGGGAAATCTTTTAAATGCAAAGGAACTAAATAGTTAATCAGTGCGATCAGAGTTTTATCAAAATTACTGAGTTCCGGCGGAAGAGACTGAGTTAGACGAATCAGTTGGTCAATCTGAATCTGAAGTGTATAGTAATCCTCATATCTCCTTTGAGCGATCAACTGACTAGTAAAGGTGAGAAAAACAATTAACACCCCCAATAAAGCAGCTAGGGACTGGGATACAGCAGAAAAGAATTCAATCGCTACCTGTTTAGGTACTGTCAGCCAGGGGGCGTTTTCCCGGATCGAAAAAACCAAGGTGGTAACAAATACAAATCCAACGATCGCGAGCTGATGATGAGTAACAATAGCTATGACTGTCCGTACTAAACGAGTGTTACTAAGTTGAACCAGGATTTGCAGACCTGGGACTGGTTCACAAATTTCAAGTCGTTGGGCTTTGCGGGTTGGCATGATAAAAAACTATAGTTCCTGACTTGAAAGAGCAGGGGGAGCAAGGGAGGCAGGGGGAGAAAGAGACTTCATGCTTGGCGGTGAAACTTGTTTCATTGGGACTGCCTCCTGCCTCCTTCATTCCCCACGCTGCAAACTCAGATGATTGGCCCCAGACTGAATCAATTTGGTTAGGTTAGCAACGGCGCTAGCATACTGAGGATCGGCTAATGTGCCCAAGGTTTGGTTTTGCACTAAGGCTTTTTGTTGTGCCTCGGTTAACTCCACGTTAATATCTGGGGCAATGCCGACATGATTGATATCTCGACCTTTCGGTGTGTAGTATTTGGCGATCGTTAGTTTCAGCCCCGAACCATCCTCTAGTGGCTCTACGGCTTGAACTAAACCTTTACCGAAAGTGCGAGTCCCTACTAAGGTGGCGCGGCGATCGTCTTGCAGCGCTCCCGATAGAATTTCACTAGCACTAGCAGATCCCTTATCGACGAGTATCACTAAGGGTTTGTCGGTGAGAGGATGTCCCGATGCATCGTAGCTTTCTTTCACTTGATCTCGATTTACCAAAGACACGATCGCCCCTTGCTTCAACCACATACTGGCAATTTGCAAACTCGCATCCAGCAGTCCACCTGGATCGGAACGCAGATCCAAAACGTAGCCCTGCACCTGCTGTTTTTCTAATGCTTGAATTGCCCGATGCATCTCGGCGGGGGCAGTTTGCGTAAACTCTGGCAAACGAATGTAACCAATCTTGCCTGCTGTTGTTGTTTGCGTGTTGTAAATTACAGGATGGATAGCAATATTGGCGCGAGTAAGTTTGAAAGTTTGCGATTGGCTACCCCGTTGAATCATGAGTATTACCTTGGTTCCCACGGGCCCCAGAATCCGCTTCACCGCATCCTCAATTTTCATCCCCTGAGTTTTTTGACCGTTAATTTGGACAATTACATCGTCCGGCAAAATACCCGCTTTAAAAGCAGGGGTTCCTTGAATTGGGGCGACAACAGTTAAGGCTTTAGTTTTTTCATTCTGTGCCAATTCCAGCCCTACGCCACTGAGGTTGCCAGAAATATCGTTATTTAGGGCTTTAAAATCTTGTGGATCGAAAAACTCGGTGTAGCGATCGCCTAATTTCGCTACCATTTCTTGAATTGCTCCATAAGCCTCTTTCTGGGAACTATAGGAACGGTTAATATACTGCTGTCGAATTGCTTGCCAATCTTGATGGTTAAAGCTGACATCAACATAATTTTTATCTAGGATTTGCCACACCTCATCCACCATTTTTTGGGGGCTATTTTGGGGTTTACCTAAAGCTTTAGAAGCGTAAAAACTACTTCCTACAAGGATTGCTGCAATAGCAGCCAGTTCTATCTTGACGAGAAATTTTTGTTTAAACATACTTTTCTTGAAGAAGAATAAAGAATTCAGAATCCAGAATCCAGAATGTAATCAATAAAGGCTTGAATGAATACCCTAGTTGCAGATAATTCCTTCTAAATTCTCACAGATGAATCCTGAATTTTGTTTTGATAAAACTACTAGTACGGCAGAAATGAATCACTCATTTGAAAAGTCTATAACCCTTATGCAATCATAATTACGAATGACAAATGACAAATGACAAATGACCAATGACAAATGACAAATTACGAATTATCTTGAGATTTTCCTTTGCGGTGGGGATAGGCAGTTTTAAAAATATCCTGAATTTTAGTCTTTTGTTCAGCGGTAAGATTCAGGCTCAACACTGCTTTACGCATTTTTTCACCTTGTTGTAATTTCGTTGACAATTCCTTTACCTGATCTGGGGTGAGAACTGCCTCAACTTGCTTGCGAATTTCTTCACGCTTCTGGGCACGTTCTGGCGTATTCGCTCCCGGAGAGTTTGTCGTAGAAGTAGAAGTATTAGATACCTTTGTCCCAGAGTCATCCCCTTGAGATACATCTGGAGACTTAGAACTGCTGCAACCTGTCATTCCTCCAATTAGGATAGTTGCAAATAGCAGGCTTGGTAAAATTATCTGTTTTTTAATCATTTACTTCTCTTGTTTTTGTTGTGTGTAATTACGAATAACTGTTTGGAAGATGTTTGAAAAGTCGCTGCTTTACTTACACAAGCTAATCTTAAAAGTTAGAATCAGTTTGCACATGAGCTAGAATTCCTAACCTGACCAGTAAAAAAGTACTCAAGTTATTGTGACTTTTTTCCTAATTTAGAAATAGTTAATTAGTCGGAACGGCTCTACCGATACTAAAGACAGATTCGTTATATAGAGGAGTAATGGGGACTGGGGATTGGGGACTGGGAAAAAAAATATGAGTAAGATTTGATTGGGGTCTGAATTCTCATTAAAATCTTCCCAATCCCCAATCCCCTAGTCCCCAATGCAATATTTCCCTATAAATCTGAATTCTCATTCAAATCTTCCCAATCCCCAGTCCCCAATCCCCAATCTCCAGTTCAATATTTACCTCTAAAATTGTGAAAATACCTATGGTTTTGTTAGAAAGACCATTGAGTTGGAACAGTTCTATGGTTCGCTTGATCTACCCATCTTTCCGTTTGTTGCTTTACCTAGAGTGGCTGTTATTAGCCACGGCAGTGTTCATGGAAGTTCTGCTGCCATTTGAGTTATCCTGGTCGTTGCTGCTACGAGTTCTGGCGATCGCAACTTTTAGCTTGATGGGCTTGAGACTACCAATGGTTCGGCTGGAAACAAAATTACTTTATACAGCCCTGGAATTCGGTTTAATTTGGCTACCAGCGACTCAACATAGCTTATCTCCTCGCTCCGTTTTGTTGCTGTGTCTGGTACTGGTGATGCGGAGTTGTCTGATATTTAAGCGATCGGGACAGTTGGTTATCTTGATTTTATCTCTGCTATCTCATGGAATACTGCTTTTGTCAAGACCCATTGAACCTGAGAATTTTATGCGAGATAAGATGATCGCCATGTCCAGGGATTGGCGATTAAGTAATATATTATTGTTTAGCTTAACGTTAGTATTCGCTTTATTGTTAATTAATGCCCTGCTTGCAGAGCGCCAAAGTCGAGAGCAGTTAGAAATTGCCCATCAGCAATTAGAGAGAACCAATCAACAACTGTACCAGTATGCCCTGCGGATTGAAGATCAGGCAACCTTGCAGGAACGCAACCGAATTGCCCGCGAAATTCATGATGGGTTAGGACACACTCTCGCCGCCCAAACCATTCAGATTAATAATACTCTGTTGTTTTGGCAATCAAATAATGATAAAGCGTTGACATTTCTCAAACAGGCAAAAGAACTGGGGGCTGAGGCGCTGCTAGAAATTCGGCGATCGCTTTCGGTTTTGCGTTCAAATCCTTTACAAGGGCAATCTCTCAAATCAGCCATTGAAAAGCTACTGACAGATTTCCAGCAAACCACAGGTATTGAACCGTCCTGTAAAATCGATGTACCGCAGACTTTACCAACAGAAGTAAACACAGCTCTCTACCGCATTGTGCAAGAATCATTAACAAATATTTGCAAACATGCCGAGGCAACGAGTGTCATCGTTAGACTACTGGCTCACGCTGGGATGATTCATCTGTCAATCGAAGATAATGGAAAAGGGTTTAACCCCACTCAAAATACTACCGGCTTTGGACTACAAGGGATGCGAGAACGGGCGGTTACACTGGGCGGTCAATTGAATGTCTACAGTCAACTAGGAACTGGTTGCTGTATTTCTGTTTCTTTGCCACTATCAAAGCTTTTGTTATAGGGCTTTTCAAGTAATTGAATTACCTACTCCCCATTCCCTACTCCCTACTCCCCATCTCAGTTATGATTCGGATTTTATTAGTTGACGATCAGCATCTTATTCGCCAGGGACTTAAGAGTATGCTTGAGTCGAATGACCAGATGCAGGTAATCGGTGAGGCGGAGAATGGGCAACGGGCGCTCGAACAGATTGCCGCATTGCAACCCGATATTGTGCTAATGGATATCCGAATGCCCGTAATGGATGGAGTTGCCACCACAAAAGCGATCGCTCAACAATATCCTGACATTAAAGTTCTCGTCCTCACCACCTTCGATGATGATGAGTATGTTTTCCAGGCGATGCGGCTGGGTGCAAAGGGCTATTTGCTCAAGGACACCGAACCAGATGAACTAATGTTGGCAATTCGATCCGTCTACAAGGGACAAACCCTACTTGGGCCAGGATTGTTTGAGAAAGCACTCACGCCGATTACTGCGCCTGTCGCATCTGTGCAAACTCCTCCAGAATTAGCGCAACTCACAGCCAGAGAATTAGATGTATTGCGGTTAATTGCTTGTGGAGCTAATAACCGTGAAATTGCTGAATCGCTGTTTCTTTCAGAAAACACTGTTAAGAATTATGTTACTAATATTCTGAGTCGGTTGAGTTTACGCGATCGCACTCAAGCCGCTTTGTTTGCCCATTCGTTGTTTAGTGGACTTAAGTAGAGTCTACTTGGGCTGCACATTGTATAGCAGGAGGCAGCTTTGCTGGAGGCAGGAGGTAAAAACATTACTCTTCCTGACATTCACGCTTGTCATTATGTCTTAACCTATATGACTACGGCTATATATTAGACCTCTTGCAAAAGTCCCCTAACACCCCACCCCGCGTCCGGGGAACTCGGGGCCCCCTCTGGGGATTAGGGACAGGGAGAATTTGACGTAAGTCAAAGGCGGGGTGGGGTTCTTTTTTTGATTTATGCAAGAAGTCTATTAATGCACAACAACTGAATATAGATATTTTGACATACCCTTTCAGGGATAATTCTTGTTATACAGCAGCCTACAGGGAGAACTAAATATGACATCTCCAGAAACGGTTATATGGCTACAAGAACGCACCTCTTTAGGAATTCTCTCACCGGAAGTGTTAAATGCGATCGCTCAAGTAATTGAAGAACAAATTGTGCCCGCCGAAACTGACTTAGTTAGTGAAGGCAATTCTCCAGAAGCCCTTTATATTCTTGTAAAAGGTCAACTCGAAAGCAATACCACCAATCAAAGCAACCCAGCTTTAGCTTGTGGATTTCTCCCAGGTGCAGTGATTGAACTCAAAGAATTGCTGTTGGAAGAATTAACTCCATTCACAATTACTACAGTAACCGAATGTCACTTGTGGGTTGTGCCTGCTGCTAAATTTCGGGAATTAGTCAGCCAATACTCCGAAATTGCTCAGGCTTTTTCGCGCCAATTGGCTCAAGAATTAGCTCAAGCCACATCTGCACTTGGCTATGAACAAGAACGTTCTATTGCCTTGCGGCCATATTTAGTCACCAAAGCGCAACGGGGAATTGTCGGTACAAGTCGCTATGCTGTGCGGCTACGGGAGCAAATTCGAGAAGCCGCTGCTGACCGCAAATCAGTGGATATTTTCGGAGAACCAGGGTTAGAAAAAGACAATATAGCAGCTCTCATCCACTTTGGTTCTCCCAAACGGCGAGAACCAATTATTAAACTAAATTGTGGTATTCTCCAAACGAGCGGTGCAGATTTATTCGGTCGCGCTGGCGGCAAACCAGGATTGTTGGAATGGTTGGGAGAAGGTACTCTAGTTTTCAACAACATTCAAGAATTGCCCGAAGAATTATTACCTCCTGTAACCCAGTTGCTCAAAACTGGCACATATAGCCCCGTGGCTCGTTCTGGAGAAGCAGCACCTGAACCTCGCCCCAGTAAAGCCAGAATTCTGATTGTTTCAGAAAAAACTCAGCCGACAATTGAACGCTGTATTGGTCACATTATTAAAGTACCACCGCTACGGGTGCGCAAAACCGATATTCAGACACAAGTCGAATATTATACCAATCTTTATACACGCTCTAGAGGCATTTCTAAACCGCACATTACCCCAGAAGCTTTGCGTCGCCTCCAGTCGTATGATTTTCCTGGCAACCTCAGGGAATTGAAAAATCTGGTAGAAAGAGCGATCGTCCAAGCTGAGGATGCCAATGAATTAACAGAAGAAATTTTCTGGCCAGCCGAAACAAAGAAAAAACGATTTCGGGTGAATCTGTTAAATGCCTCTCCTCGTTTACGGCGGTTTTTACGTAGTCCCTGGTGGCCCGATCGCATTAATTATGGTTTTACTGCAACGGCTTTTGCGATTATTCTGGCAGTGTTATTTATTGGGCCGCAAACCCGCGATCGCAATTTCGTCTTAAATCTATTTTGGGCTTGGTGGTGGCCTTTCTTCTTATTTCTCTTTCCCTTTTTGGGACGTATCTGGTGTTCTGTTTGTCCGTTCATGATTTACGGGGAAATCACCCAAAAGCTCTCTTTATGGCTGTGGCCTCGAAAACTCAAGCGCTGGCCGAGAGAACAAGCTGAGAAATGGGGCGGATGGTTTCTCTTTGGGTTATTTACCCTAATTTTCTTATGGGAAGAACTCTGGCATTTAGAAAATACAGCTTACCTCAGCGCTTGTTTGCTGCTGTTAATTACTGCTGGGGCGATGATTTTCTCGGCTATTTTTGAACGACGGTTTTGGTGTCGTTATCTGTGTCCCATCGGCGGCATGAATGGTTTATTTGCCAAACTTTCAATGACGGAACTCCGGGCACAGCAAGGTATTTGTTCTGCCAGTTGCACCACTTATCAGTGTTATAAAGGTGGGCCGCAAAAGGGCGAAGGGTTGGAAACCAATGGATGTCCTTTATACTCACACCCAGCGCAGTTAGAAGATAACCGAGATTGCGTACTGTGCATGACTTGCCTTAAAGCCTGTCCCCATCGTTCCGTTGAGTTCAACTTGCGTCCCCCTGGTATTGAACTGTGGACAACTCATGTACCCCGCAGCTATGAAGTAGCATTATTGTTTTTGCTGTTGGGTGGGATATATCTACATCGCTTGCCAGAGTTGCAATCTTGGTTGGGGCTGCAACTGGATTTAACTGATTTTTGGCAGCACTTGGGATTATCGCTGCTAGTGTTAATTATTCCAGCAGCTTTTACCTTCGCGGTTTATAGCTCGATCCAAGTGTTCAATTTTAACCGTAAGCCGCGATCGTTTATAGAACTCACTTATGGCTACCTACCATTAGTGTTGGGGGGCAACTTGGCTCACTATCTACGTTTGGGGTTAGGCGAAGGCGGGCGGATTTTACCTGTTACCTTTGCTACTTTTGGCTTGAGTGGGGAACAATTGCCAATATTGGTTGCTCACCCGGCTGTGATTGACTTTTTGCAAGGTACAACAATAATTTTCTCCGTGTTGCTGACGATATTATTAACGCAAAAAATTGCCAAGCAACCACTGCGATCGCTGATGCTGCAACACCTAGCAGCGATCGCTTTGGGAGTTAGTATGTGGGCAATTATCGTCTCTTAAGCTTCACATCTTTCACCAGGCGGTTTCTAATCGCCTGGGCTAGATGCAAAATGTGAGTTAAGAACATTCTTCCCTACGAACGTGATAGAAAATACTTGTATGATTTATGATTTTTGACTCATAGTATAAGGATTACAGATAATGCACGTTCTAAAAAAATCCATCAAACCAGCAACTTATATATCGTTCCTCCATATCTACCAAACGACTTGGGGCACTGCTGGTGATATTTGTTTAATCCGTGAATCTGTAGCTAATGATAGTACATCAAAGTTTATCGGGCACAAAATCCAACTAGCAATTCCAAAAGGGTTGGAGCGCGATCGCATCGCCAACTGTCCGATCATCAAAGTTGCAGGTAATGTCGGCGACGGACATCCTAAAGAGCATCCGTTGGAATGGGAAGTTTATGAAGGTGTAAATCCAGAAATAGCTCTAGCGGCTCTCAAACCTTGGGGCTTCAAGTTAATTGAGCTTTAATGTGGCAATCTGACAAGCTCAACTCCCTTTCGTTCTTCTGAAACTATTTTTCCCCTAGCGCCATTAGACATTGGCTCAAATGGAAAAATTCATCTAATAGACATAGGAGTGAAATTAATTATGCGTTGCGCGAAATCCTTGGTAGGTATAATTCATAAATTGTATCTACGTCATTTTCACTCCTACGTCTAATGTACTGAACCAGGTTTCTAAATCCGCGTAGTTTACCGCCGTAGGCATCGCCTGAAAATCCAACAATGCTTCAGCAAGATTTTCTAATTGTTCTAAAGAGAGAGTTTCAATCCGCTCTAGCACCTCTTGGGGTAATTCTCCCACCCGTCGAGTAAGCTGACGAAGAATCAGCGCTCGTTCTCGTTGTTCGCCGCGTTGTTCGCCTTCAGCGGGAATTTCTTGAAAAATTATTGCGAATTGCGAATGGGAACAAGCGAATTGGAAATGACTCATTGCCAAACACAGACATAGGCAATTTCTGAAGCATCCCACTTTCTCGTTGAGCGGTGGTCAACATTGGTCGGGGATGCTTTCGTCATTGCCCCAAAATTCATCTCATCGCTCCCGCGTCAGCGGTAAGCGAGAGGCTTCTTTTGGAATTAGCTAAATATCGCAAATATTTTCCTCTAATGAATCGTTTACTGATGTTACTTCCTTCTCTATGGGATTGCGATCGCTTGGCATTAGTTAAATTCCGTTAACTCTAAAAAATTAAGGTATATATAATGTTTTTCTTTGGCATTGAACATGAAGTCGCTTTCTTGAACAATGAGGGAAAGTTTGCTGATTTTTCCCACACTAAATTTGCTGATTTCAATCAAATTATTGAAAAGCTACCTACATACCCCAGTGACTATCCTCAACTCCGCGTCGGTGATGCGGGTATTAAGATGAAAAGATGGTACATTGAGGGATTTGAAAGATTTGCGGATTCTGATCAAGTGATAGATTGTCATGTTAAAGGTATTGAAATTAGAACAACTATTCATTCTAATATTCAAGGTGCTATTACTGAATTATCAGAAAGTTTTGACTTGCTACGCAAGGTGGCTGCTGACTTTGGCTTATCACCAGTTTTGGTTAGTTTCAATCCCTACAATCCAGCTTTTGAGCCTCAACCCCCATTAAACAATTATGAAATCAAACAGCTAGAAGCTTATCCTGACGAACAAACTGCTAATATTCACATGGTATCTTATGGGCCAGATTTAAATATTTCAGTGGCAGATTTGTCAACTGAAGATGTAATTGATATTGGCAGAAAGTTAACTTATTACAGTCCCTATATTGTTCCTTTTAGTTATAGCTCTCCTTTTTATAATGGAGGTTTATGGGATGGATTATCGGTACGAACATTTATCAGAACTGGAAAAAGACCAGCTACTCTGGTTTTTGTTCAAAAAAAAGAACAACTGATTCATAGCATACCTGCCTTAACAAAAATTGCCCGGATTCCGGCTGAAGTAGGACGCATTGAATTTAAAGCTTGTGATAGTTGTGATGATTTTTTAATCTATGCGGCTTTGCTGATATTATTGAAAGGTTTGGTGTTAGATGAAACCTTACTGGGTAGAGCAACTGTACCCGATGCAGCATTACACCAACTTTCTGCAAAAGAAGCGTTTGAAAACGAAGATATTTTTGAGAATGCGGCAAAAGTCTTGCAAGCAGCCGAAGTTGCTTTAGGAGATGACCCAGATGTTCATTATTTAATGCCCTTAAAAGTACTGCTGGCAAAGCGAAAAACAAGATCCCATGAATTAATAGAAATGTTCCATCACCTAAGTTCAATAGAAGAGGTAATAAGGAAGACTTATCAAGTTTAAAGAAAAGATTTATTTTTCTCCTTTTATGAAAGGGGATTAAGGAGAATCTTTATATAAATTCATACTTTACAAATATCCTCTCAGGTGCATATTACTTAAATTCCTTTGATTGGATAAAGTCGAGCTAACTGAAGATAAATAGTGCAACCATTAACCTGCCAAAACTAGATTAAGTCGATATACCTAGAGACTGATTTTATTGCAACTAAAGATGCAGTCAACTTCATTCTAGAGATTGATGCAGACGTTAGCTTTTTCAAAGTAAAAGTGTAAACAGGGAACCGAAAACGAAGAATTTCAATTATGAAATCTAATGATTTGATTTTGCCAAAGAGTTAAGGTGGTATTTGCTTATTATCCCTTACTAACCCAATGCAGAAAGACAAAATAGATTTCTTCGTCAGGTTCGTTTTTCAAGAACTTCTAAATTGAAGCGGAGCTTGCCAGTTTTATTATTGCTTAAAATTGCTAAGTAAAGGTATATACTTCGCTCTTTCAGTAAAAGTTCTGCGTTGTAAAAGCTGTTATTGAGGATTTCCAATGAAGATGATTACTTCTGTTTTATCTGTTTTACGTCCAGTACGTTTTCTAGTAGTGGCTTTTACTTGTGCCCTAGTCTTATTATCTAATGCTTTTCCTGCTTTTGCAATCGATAGCTACCAAAGTAATCCCACCGAAGGTACTACACAACTACTTGACATTCAGCGCAAAACTGATGAAGCTGCTAAAGAACCACCACAAGGATTGAAAGAGGTTCAAAAGGAGTCCAACAAAGGACTTAATGAAGTTCAGGGAGCGGCTGATATTGACAAGCAAAAGAGTCCTGAAAATTCACAGGGTGCAACCTCAGTGGAAGAAAAAGCAAAGAGTTTCTTGGACAAAGTTACAGGTAAGTAACAGAGTTAATACCTTGGTAATTTTTTGCTAGTAATGGGTGATTGCGTAAAAGCAGTGACCCATTGCTACTTTTTAATATGACGATCGCAACTTACAATTAAATAAAAAAATATGTTCATCCGTATTAAGGTGTAAGTATAGCTATGCAATGTGATAATTAATCTAAACTCATGAATGCTTCCTTTGGTTGATGCGGATTATGTGGAAAATTTGGCAAATTAATAGATAAGTTTGCTTAGGGATGGAAAACAATGCGTGCGATAAACATTGGTTTGACAGACGAACAGCGTCAAGGTGTAATTAATCTGTTGAATCAAGATTTGGCAGATGCCTATTTACTGTTGGTGAAAACCAAAAAGTACCACTGGGATGTGGTTGGCCCTCAGTTCCGCTCTTTGCACCAGCTTTGGGAAGAACACTACCAAAAGCTGACTCTAAATATTGATGCTTTGGCAGAGCGGGTTCGTGCTTTGGGCGGTTATCCAGTTGGCTCTTTGGAGGGATTTCTCAAGATTGCTACCCTCAAGGAACATGCTGGTAATGTGCCCACTGCAACAGAGATGGTAGCTAATTTAGTGGACGATCACGAGCAGGTTATTCGTAATTTGAGAGACCATGTAGATCAGTCTGGTGAAAAGTTCCACGATCAAGGAACTGCCGACTTTTTGACTGGACTACTCGAACAGCATGAAGAGATAGCTTGGATGCTCCGTTCATTTATTGAAGGCGAAGCAATAGATGCAGATGGTAGACAGCCAGCAGCAGGGGCTAAGACTCCCGTAGGTGTATAACTCATACTCAGACATCTGAGTTAAGGATGGCTGGATATGAAATCAATTGAGGGAGGATCTGATTCTTCCCTCAATTGATGTGAAAGAATTAATCTGCCTGCATCTACTCATTCACCCTGCCAGTTTTGGATTTTGGAATTGAACAGAATGCCAGAAGATAAAGTGGCTATCTATCAAACTCGCTTACAAGCTGGCGAATTTTTCGTGATGGCAGAAGTTCCGAGCGCTCGCAGTGGCGAATTTCAATTCCTGCTCAAAATGTTCTTGACTTAAACCCTTGCTGAGGACAGTATTCTTGCTGCGAGAACTGCCTTCACCCTTGGCGTTAGCCTCTCCCTTTGGGAGAAGGGGAGATGCTAAAAGCGATCTATCTGCCTCCTGTCTCTCTTGTTAAACTACTCTGCAAGACTAGATATCAGAGATTTATAACAAATAAATTATCCAATATTGTGGGGTGGGCTTTTCGGTCTATCTCACAAAAAGTAAGTATATTGGCAATAATATTAAAAAGTATGTATATATTAATACGTATTTAGACAGGCGATCGCATTTAGATAGAAATTGCGTAGCTCTGGGCCTAGTTTGCATAACTTTGGGTACATTACTGTAAATGCGCTGATACTTTAATTTTCCCTCTTCATAAATTCCGCAAAAACACCGTTACGCTATTTGTGCTTGTGATCAAAACTTAGAGCATCCAGTTTATTAGGGCGTATTTATGACCAACCCTGTAAAGACGGTTATCCAAGTCAATCTGAAGATGGCTTTAGAAGTAGCTCAAGAATTGGAGCAAGCTCCATACACTCAACTCGGTGTTTATTGTTTGGAAATTTTACGAGAAATCGGCTGTCCTGGTACTGAACTCCCTGTTAACTTACAAACTCGCGATCAGCAGCTAAACTTCATTACAGGCTTTGCATCTTATGCTTTTGGGGAGGTACAAAGTGTATAAAGTATTAATTGATGATATATTTTCTGATTCAGAAGGAACAGAAGAAACTACTTTTCCTGCCACAGATGAAGATTTATTAATCTTAACAGAAAAATTTTTAGGGTTTGAAATTCCCTCAAAGGTTTTCTTGCAAGCTATAGCTATTGCTGATTACGACGGTGCAGCTGCTTTTCGCTACGTTGATAATTATTTGATTAATCTCAAAAATAAGAAGAAGCCTAAGCAGAAGAAATTACTTGTGTTAGGTTGTTCGACTAGATTTGACAATAATTGACGATTGAGGTAGCAAATTCAACACTAAACTATGAGGCATACTTTCTTTTTTTGGTTGTAGACTGAGTGCTTCTAGACTCTACAGTGAACTCAGGAATTTCCTGGAGTTCAGTTTCACTTAAACTATACTGTTCACAAACTAAACTTAAGCGATTTCCTGGGGTTTTGACAGCATTAACCGAATGGGTTAAATCACCTTGAAAATAGACTAAAGTATTGAATTGGGGCTTAATTTGCCCAAGTTGGCGTTTGTGCGATCGCAATACCAGTTCTCCTCCTTCCATATCTGCTGGTACGCGCACATAGAGAACACTGACAACTGTAGGCGGTTCAATGGTTTTGGAGTAGGAACGTAAAGAGCGATCGATATGCGGATCGACGCGGGAGCCTTCTTTGAGTTGTAAAGGATTGAGGTAAAAAGCATTACAATTCGGCTGGAGAGCTAAATCTAGGTAAGGCTTGAAGTAGGGAAACTGCTGTTCTACTTTCGGTAATCCAGAACGCTGAAATACTACAGAAAATCCTTTAGTGGCGACAAAATCGCGGTTGAGGTTGTTGATTGCAAAGTAAGGACAAGCTTGGATTTCTCCCCACAAGTTGTTTAGGTAATCGCTGGGGAAGGCGTTGGTTTGTTGTTGATAGTATTTCACGATAGATGTGGGGAGCGTACAGAACTAACAGGGGTTAAAAATTGTAGCCTAATTTGTGACCCTAGAAAAGGTTAAAGACTATAGTAAAATCCTTTTAAACTGAAATAATGTGCGCGATCGCCTGAAGCAAAAACTCCTCACCCTCTGCCAGTTGTATGATGTCGAAACCAAGTCTTAACTCTTGTGGGGCGGGTATTTTGCCTGCTCTGTTAATTATTTAGTTAATATTCTTGAATGACGAAAACTTGTTGGCTAGATTTAGGCTGATTCTGCTTTTTAACTCGAATAAGGCGATTTTTCATGTCCTCTATTTGTTGAAGATAGGTGTAGAGAGCATGTGTTTGTCCTGTGTAGTCTCTGTCAGTTTTACAAATGATTATGCCTTGGTGAAAAATAACGGTACGGTGTAGGGCGATAAAGTCTTCACGGTTGAGGGTAATGACGACTCGCTGGTTTTGGGTTGCAAAGGTGAGAACATCTTCATCCGAGATTCCTAGATTAGCTTGTCCGGCTTCTTGAGAGGTGAGGACATCATAACCATACTGGCAAAGTTCTAGCACCATATCCATTGGAAAGTTCTCGTTGGAGTAAAGCTTAAGCATTATCGTCCTCATTGATAGCCGCCAGCACACAATTTAATTCTTCCTCGTGCTGTGCATAGTATGCCCATGCTGCCGTTAAATCATCTTTGGTGAGGGTAGGATAATTACGCAGCAATTCTGCATCATCTGCTCCTTGCTGGCGGAAAGCGACTAGTGTCCACACAGGAATGCGGGTGTTACGAATGCGTGGTTGTCCACCGCAAACACCTGGAGTTAATTGAATTGCCATACTGTTGAGGCGTTCTTGCAGTAAAAGACGTTCTTCTAGAGTGAGGGAGGTGATGATTTGCAGCAGTGAATCGACCAATCGTGTGTTCATTTGTTTCTGCAATCCTCTACTTAGCGCAAAATCTGGTCAATCATCCGGTTGGCTTGCGAACTATAACCGCCACCAAATAAATTGAAGTGATTCAAAATGTGATACAGGTTATAGAGCGTTTTTCTGCGTTCATAGCCTACATCTAAGGGAAATATCTCGTTGTAACCCTTATAAAACGCTGCGGGAAAACCACCAAACAATTCTGTCATGGCGATATCAACTTCTCTATCTGCAAAATAAGTTGCTGGATCAAATATCACTGGTTCCCCTGATGCAGTACACCCAGCATTTCCGCCCCATAAATCGCCATGTACTAAAGAAGGTTGCACCTGACGATTCGCCAATAGTTCAGGGATAGCTGTTAATAACTTGTCTTGTTGGGGAAAATTACCTCCTCGTCGCCTTGCCAACTGAAATTGATAACCCAAACGATGTTTAATATAAAATTCTGTCCAGTCTGCTGTCCAAGTATTGATTTGAGGCGTGGAACCAATGGTATTGTTAATTTTCCAACCAAAACCTTGACTATTGCTAGCTTTATGCATTGCTGCTAACTTGCGTCCCATTTCTTGCCATGAATTGCTGTTACCGCTACCAAGTTCCAACCATTCCAGGACGATGTAGCTAGAATTATCAGCAGTACTCCAGCAAATTGGTTTGGGAACGCGAATACTAGTTGTTGCGATCGTTTCCTCTAAACCCAACGCCTCAGCTTCAAACATCGCAACTTGGGATGCTTGGTTTAGCTTGACAAAATAGGTAATCTCACCATTAGAGACAGCATAACCTTGGTTGATGCACCCGCCACCAACCGATCGCCGTTGCTGACTCTGAAATTTTTCGCCAGTTACCTGGCTAATATGGGTGTCGATTTGAGTCCACATTGTTGAATAAAAGTTAAGAGTTAGGAGTTGAATAAAAGTTAAGAGTTAGGAGTTAGGAGTGAGGAGTTGAATAAAAGTTAAGAGTTAGGAGTGAGGAGTGAGGAGTTGAATAAAAGTTAGAGTTGAAAAGTGAGGAGTCACAATCATGGCTTTTTACTCATAATTCCTAACTCCTAACTCCTAACTCATAACTCCTAACTTTGTAATGCCCCATTTTTACGGCTTGACGAAAACTACACCATAAGCATCTGGAGATAGATACTCTTTGGCTGCTTGCATCAAGTCTGTTGCATCTTGGCTCTGAATGATTGCTGGGTAGTTAAAGGCGGGTTCCAAATCTCCTAGCAAAGATTGATAATAACCATACAACCCAGAGCGATCGCTTGGTGTTTCGTTACCAAATATAAATCTATTAGCGACTCGCCGCTGCACACGAGCTATTTCTGATTCTGTTACCAACTCTGTTTGTATTTTGCCAATGTGTTGAGCGATCGCATCTTCTACAACTGGTAAATTTTCCACTGCACATTTAGCTGAAATATAAAATATCCCTTGTAGCTCGTTGCTCATGTTGCTCACAGAAATTGAAGAAACTAATCCCCGTTCTTCCCGTAAATCCCTCACCAGTCTTGATGTCCGTCCGTGTCCTAAAATTCCAGCTAAAACATCCAATCCATAGGTGCGATCTAACTGGGTCATTCCTGGAACCCGCCAAACCATCACTAGCCTTGCTTGTTGCAGACTTTCATCGATAAATTCTCGACGGACAATTTCTGTAAATGGTGACTCAGGATTCAGGGGGGAGTGGACAGAGAAGCGATTAATCGCGTCTGTACTGGGGATGGTGGGGCCCCTGAAGGGGATAAGGGGTAATGGGGAAGGTGGAGTCCCCTCTGGGGATAAGGGGTAACGGGGAATGGCTTTTGTAAATCCTTCCGCAACAGTTGCAATTAATTCTTCCACAGGCAAATTGCCCACAGCCACGGCAGTAATTGCCTGGGGTTGATACCAATTAGTATGAAAATCTCGCATCTGCTGGGGTTTAAGTCCGGCAATCACCGATTCTGGCCCCAATACTGGACGGCGATAGGGTAGACGATCAAAGGCTGTCTCCATCGCCCGCCGATATGTACGCCGCTGGGGATTATCCTCTGAACGCCTAATTTCTTCCAAAACTACCAATCGCTCGCATTCAAAGGCATCATCAGGAATACTCGCATTCGATACTACATCTATTTGTAGTGGCGCAAGCTCGGCAAAATCTTTTGGTGCAGTAGTTATATAGTAATGAGTATAGTCTTGGCTAGTAGCGGCGTTGGTGAGAGCACCCCGTTCTTCAATTCGACGTTCAAATTCGCCACTAGCCAGTCGTTCTGTTCCTTTAAAAATCATGTGTTCTAAAAAGTGAGCCATGCCGTTAATAGCATCAGATTCTACAGCAGAGCCAACTTTTATCCATAAGTTAAGGTTTACGGCTTCAACTGGCATTTGCTCGGCAATGATTGTCAAACCATTGGGCAACTGGTGCAGCGTTGGAGCATTGAGACGGGGAAATTTCCGCACGGTTGAGGTCATTGCTACTTGTGTGTGAGGAGCATGTTACTCTTTTATCTTATCTGCGACTCTAAAATAAGCACTGCGATCGCTTTACGAGGTTGTCCCAAATTGCTGTAAACTTGGGCAAGTTCTGACTTCATGCGTCCCACTTACTGGATATTTTCTACCGTGCTATGGTCATTAATGGCTGCCATAGGGATGCGATCGCTGCTTTATTTTCTCCTATTTGTTGGTAAGCACGCGCCAAATTTTCATTCACAACCGCCGTAAATTCTGGATTATTTTTATCCTGATTTAATGCCTCTTCCCAATGTTTGATCGCATTAAAAAAAAATTTCGGCATCATAATCTTTAATTCCTTCTTCAACTAGTGCAGTGACATTTGGAGTTTGTGCAGATACGAGTTGTCCAAACAAAAGACATATTAGTAATGTCGTCAAAAATAATATTTGAATAAATCTGTGATGCCGATTTGGTTTTTGGTGTTGCTGAGTAGAGAAATAGATTAGCCTCTTGCAGAGGTTCCCGATTTCCAGAAACATCTGCATCCACCGACGCGCAATGAGTAATATTTTGAGGTATTTATTTTTGATATTCATATTTTTACATATAGAGAAAATAGTTATTTAACGCCGTGTGCGACTTTCTTTCAAACCTAACCCCCAACCCCTTCCCTACAAGGGAAGGGGAGCAGGAATCAAAGCCTCTCGACCTTTCGGGGAGAGGAATGGAAGTGGGGTTTTAAGAATAAATCGCACATTGCGTTATTTAGCTTTTAATGTTTAAATTACCAGAAATCAGCATTAAAAACTGAAATTTTCAAAAGTGTGCATTTTTCTGCAATTTATCTAAGTACAGAAGAAACTCTTTTACTGATATTCTGGAATGATGCTTTCACCTCGACCTGTTATAACAGAGCAAGAATATTCAGATCAGCTATATCGGGGATTTTATTTTAATTTTATCAAGGAAAATTACTTATGAATAAAGCACATCATACCCAAAAAGCCAGTATTAAAAGTCTTCTTTATTTATGCCTAATATCGACTGCATTCAGCCAAGCAATGCCCGCCTCAGCACAAATCACGCCCGATAACAGCCTTGGTGCAGAAGCTTCTCAACTCAATCCAAATGTGTTAATTAATGGCGTACTGGGCGACAAAATTAACGGTGGTGCAATACGCAAAAGCAATCTTTTTCATAGTTTCAGCGAGTTTAATATCCAAGATGGGCAACGAGTGTATTTTGCCAATCCAACTGGAGTAGAAAATATATTGACGCGGGTAACAGGTGGGAATGCATCGAATATTTTCGGGACTTTGGGCGTTGATGGTGCAGCAAATTTGTTTTTGATTAATCCTTCGGGGATTTTGTTTGGGGAGAATGCGCTGTTAGATGTGCAGGGGAGTTTTGTCGGGACAACAGCCAATGGAGTGCAGTTTGGTAATCAGGGGATTTTCAGTGCGACAAACCCCCAAGCGCCACCATTGTTGACGGTAAATCCTTCGGCGTTGTTTTTTAATCAGATTAATCAAGGTGCAGGGATTCAAAATAACTCAGTTGCACCAGCAGGAATAGACCCAGCAGGTTTAAATGCATTAGGTTTACGAGTAGGAGATGGTAAAAGTTTGCTGCTAGTGGGCGGTAATGTCAGCATGGATGGGGGACGATTAAATGCTTATGGTGGAAGGGTTGAGTTAGGAGGATTAGCAGCACCTGGAAATGTCAATCTTCTTTTTAATGAAGATAATTTTAGCTTGAAATTTCCTCTTAATGTGACTCGTGCTGAGGTATCGCTTACCAATCAAGCACGTATATCTGTAAAAGCTGCTGGTGGCGGTGATATTGCTATCAATACCCGAAATATAGAGATATTAGGCAAAAGTGTCCTTTCTGCTGGTATCGCTGAAGGTTTGGGGACACCTGAGACTGTTGCAGGGGATATTACGCTAAATGCTACCGGGGAAATCAAAATTGCAGGTACTGAGAGCGGAATTTACAATTTAGTGCGCTTGGGATCAAAAGGCAATGGGGGCAATATTACTATTGACTCCGGTTCATTCTCGTTAAAAGACGGCGCTCAACTTTCTGCCTCAACTTATGGACAAGGAAATGCGGGGAATGTAACAGTCCGGGCACTTAATAATGTTGACCTTGTAAACGCTGACATCTCCAGTACAGTGTCAGCCGGAGGTATAGGTAAGGGAGGCAACATCGATATCAATGCTGCAACTTTGTCACTTACTGATGGCGCTCAACTGGGAACTGCTACTCGTGAAGTATCTGATACCCAGCCAGCAGGACGGGGAGATGCAGGGAATGTCAATGTTAATGTTACTGACACTGTTAATATTAGTGGTGAGAAAAATGGTAGTTACAGTGGGATTTTCAGCTATGTTGACACAGGAACAGTTGGCAATGGGGGTAATATTACTATTGACTCCGGTTCATTCTCGTTAAAAGACGGCGCTCTACTTTCTGCCTCAACTTACGGACAAGGAAATGCGGGGAATGTGACAGTACGGGCACTTGATGCTGTTGACCTTGTAAACGCTGACATCTTCAGTACAGTGTCAGCCGGAGGTATAGGTAAGGGAGGCAACATAGATATCAATGCTGCAACACTATCACTAGTTGATGGCGCTCAATTGCTAACCATTACTCGTGAAGCATCTGATACCCAGCCAGCAGGACGGGGGGATGCGGGGAATGTCAATGTTAATGTTACTGACACTGTTAATATTAGTGGAGAGAAAAACGGTTTTATAAGTGGGATTGGCAGCTTTGTGGGAACAGGCACTGTTGGCAATGGGGGTAATATTACTATTGACTCCGGTTCATTCTCGTTAAAAGACGGCGCTCTACTTTCTGCCTCAACTTACGGACAAGGAAATGCGGGGAATGTGACAGTGCGGGCACTTGATGCTGTTGACCTTGCAGGTAAGGCTTCCATCTCCAGTACAGTGTCAGCCGGAGGTGTAGGTAAGGGCGGCAATATTAACATCAATGCTGCAACCCTATCACTAATTGATGGCGCTCAACTGCAAACTGCTACTCGTGAAGCATCTGATACCCAGCCAGCAGGACGGGGGGATGCGGGAAATGTCAATGTTAATGTTACTGACACTGTTAATATTAGTGGTGAGAAAAATGGTAGTTACAGTGGGATTTTCAGCTATGTTGACACAGGAACAGTTGGCAATGGGGGTAATATTACTATTGACTCCGGTTCATTCTCGTTAAAAGACGGCGCTCTACTTTCTGCCTCAACTTACGGACAAGGAAATGCGGGGAATGTGACAGTGCGGGCACTTGATGGTGTTGACCTTGCAGGTAATGCTTACATCTTCAGTACAGTGCAAGCCGGAGGTGTAGGTAAGGGCGGCAACATTGATATCAATGCTGCAACACTATCACTAATTGATGGCGCTCTATTGCTAACCTTTACCGATGAAGCATCTGATACCCAGTCAGCAGGACGGGGGGATGCGGGGAATGTCAATGTTAATGTTACTGACACTGTTAATATTAGTGGAGAGAAAAACGGTTTTATAAGTGGGATTGGCAGCTTTGTGGGAACAGGCACTGTTGGCAATGGGGGTAATATTACTATTGACTCCGGTTCATTCTCCTTAAGCGATCGCGCTCAACTTTCTACCTCAACTTATGGACAGGGAAATGCGGGGAATGTGACAGTAAGTGCAAAAGATGCTGTTTCCCTTGCAAACGCTGGTATCCTCAGCGCGGTGGGAGCTAGAGGTGTGGGTAAGGGTGGCAATATCGACATCAATGCTGCAACCCTGTCACTTACTGATGGCGCATTCCTTGCTGCCTCAACTTTAGGAGTGGGGAATGCGGGGAATGTGACAGTAAATACAAAAGATGCTGTTTCCCTTGCAGATGCTTACATCCTCAGCACCGTACAAGCAGGAGGTGTAGGCAAGGGTGGCAATATCTACATCAATGCTGCAACCCTGTCACTCATTGATGGCGCTTCACTCAGCAGCTTTACTAGTAGTACATTTAATAGCCGACCAGCAGGAAGAGGGGATGCGGGGAATGTCAATGTGAAAGTAACAGGTGCTGTTGATATTGCTGGGAGTGTAATTTTCAGCAGTGTGGAAACAGGAGGAGTTGGCAATGGGGGTAACATTACTATCGATTCTAGTTCATTCTCATTACGAGACGGCGCTGTACTTGTTGCCTCAACTTATGGACAGGGGAATGCGGGGAATGTCAATGTGAAAGTAACAGGTGCTGTTGATATTGCTGGGAGTGTAATTTTCAGCAGTGTGGACACAGGAGGAGTTGGCAATGGGGGTAACATTACCATCGATTCTGGCAACTTCTCATTACGAGACGGCGCTGTACTTGCTGCCTCAACTTTGGGACAGGGAAATGCGGGGAATGTGAGAGTGAGTGCAAAAAATGCTGTTTACCTTGCAAACGCTGGTATCTTCACCACGGTGGAAGCAGGAACAGTTAGCAATGGGGGTAACATTGAAATCAACTCACCTAAAATTACCTTAGACAACCAAAGTGGACTCAGCGCGGAATCTGCATCCGGTAATGCTGGTAACATCAACGTTAACAGTGACTTACTCTTACTCCGTCGTGGCGCTCAAATTTCCACCAGCGCCGGGACAGCGCAATCAGGTGGCGATGGCGGTAACATCAATATCAACTCGAAGTTTATTGTTGCAATTCCCAACGAAAACAGCAATATCAGCGCTAACGCCTTTTCGGGAACTGGTGGAAACATCCAAATCAACTCGCAAGGTATCTTCGGTATTGAGTCGCGGCCAAAACCAACCGAAAAAAGCGATATTACTGCAAGTTCAGAATTAGGGATTTCCGGTGTAACAAATATCAATACACCCGATAACAGTTCTATTCAAAACAGCCTCACTGAATTACCACAAAATGCGATTGATACCAACGCACTTATTGCCAATAGCTGCATTTCACGCGGCACCAAACGACAAGAAAACTCCTTTACCATTACAGGTTCTGGTGCTATAACTCCCAATCGTCCTGGGGTTTTGGTTTCAAACTACACAACTGGCGAGGTGAGAGGTGTCGAAATTACATCTCATCGTCCTTGGAAAAAAGGCGACCCGATTATTGAACCGCAAGGATTGTATCGATTACCCAATGGGCAATTAATTTTGAGTCGAAGTTGTTCGTGAATATAAATGCACATATTGGGACAATCTGGCTTGCAGTTTTCTGCAAAATGCTATGCACCATCATGCGATCGCACTGTTACCCCTTCCCCTTTTCCCCTTTTTGGTAAACAAGCTAGGGACGGGCAGCCCCGAAGTAACGCTGTATAAGTCGAAACCTCTACGCTACTTGGAGAAATCCTAGTAGGGCAAGTTGCGACGTAGATTACAGAATCCCCGTCCGCGACGGTCGGGGAGTGTCAATTAAACCAACGTGAGTTCGACGGAACTAAAAAATGGCAGGAGGTAGTGCAGGCAAATCTTT
>NZ_JAVRBM010000084.1:0-38813 GCF_034531255.1 Nostoc sp. ChiQUE01b
GAACTCGGAAGTTGAGCCTCTGAACTCGGAAGTTGAGCCTCTGAACTCGGAAGTTGAGCCTTTGAACACGGAAGTTGAGCCTTTGAACACGGAAGTTGAGCCTTTGAACACGGAAGTTGAGCCTTTGAACACGGAAGTTGCACCTTTGAACACGGAAGTTGCACCTTTGAACACGGAACTTCAGGATCAAAAGTTCAAAACTCAGAATTTTTAGAATTCGCAAACAAGTAAAGAGTCGAGTTAAACCAATGCGAGAGGCAATTTAGCGGCTCACCTTAACACAGCTACTACTTTATTTCTCAAAATTATAGCTAGGTAATCCAGTAATATCAGTTTGGAGAGCAAACAAATCACCTGAGTAGAAACTTTTGTCAATCTCGGTTTGGCTAAGTCCAACTGAAGCGGTAGTGATGTAAAGTGTTTGCAAATCATCACCGCCAAAGGTACAACTTGTTACAAGTGGAACTGGTAGCTTTATCCGCAATATCTCTTCACCCTTGGGATTGAAACGAATCACATACCATCCATTCCACATAGCTGACCAAATATTTCCTTGACTATCTATCGTCAAGCCATCTGGGTAGAAAGATTCATGAGTTAAATCAACAAAAATCCGGCGATTAGTAATGCTACCTGTTACTGAATCAAAGTCATAAGCATATATTTTTTGGTGAGGAGAGTCAGCCAAATAAAATGTCTTTTGGTCGGGACTCCAACCCAAGCCATTAGAAATAGTCAATCCTGTTTCCATTACATGTAATGAGCCATCAGCATCATAGCGATAGAGGCTAGCGTCGGGTTTTTCTATAGAAGACATTGAGCCAAACCAAAAGCGGCCTTGGGGGTCACATTTGCCATCATTGAGACGGTTATCTGGGAGATTTCCTTCGATTTCCAAAATGGGAGTAACTTCACCCGTCTGGATATTGAGGAATGCCAAATGATGACGCAGTGCCATAATTAATCTATCTTTACCTGCTCTTGCGATCGCGCCGACCACATCTCCCACATTAAAAAATAAGTCTTTCCTTGTAGCAGGATTGAACTGATGTACCCGATGGTTGTAGATATCAACCCAGTAAATTAAGTTTTGGGTAGAGTCCCAGATCGGGCCTTCACCCAAGCGGGCACGGGCTTCTAGAACATTCTGGAGTGGATATTGCAAAACCTGGATCATTCTATCAACCAACAACAGTATTTACAAAAATTAGTTTTAGTAGCCTTCAGGCAATTCTAAAAAAGGTTTGCCTAAATAATAGAGAAAATTGTCATTCCTATTCCAGTAAAAACTAAAGAGGCGATAAATTGCGTCTTTCTCAGGTAGAAGAAAATATTTTTGATTTTGATTTTCGCCAAACCTTTACCCCGATCCGTTAACTTAAAATTAGTCGGTCAGGATTCCCCTTATGTACCAAACAGACCCGCCTCTCTCTCCTAAAGAAGTCTTACCAACCATGTATGATCTTCCCAGTGAATACCCAGAGGACTCTGGTTTGCCTGACGAATTTCACCTTTTTCAACCCCAACTTCTGCGCGAAACCTTTTGTCCACCTAACTATCCAGCAGAGGAGGTATTTGTTGCCACTGACTTAAACCTTTACTATGATCTCCGACATACACTGTGGTACAAACGCCCAGACTGGTTTGCTGCTGTGGGAGTTTCGCGTCTCTACGAACAGCAAAACTTGCGTCTGAGTTATGTAATCTGGCAAGAAGGGGTTGCTCCTTTTGTAGTGGTAGAATTGCTTTCTCCTGGCACTGAAAAAGAAGACTTAGGACAAACTCTGCGGGAGATTAACCAACCACCGACCAAATGGGAAGTTTATGAGCGGATTTTGCGAGTTCCTTACTACATTGTGTTTGATCGGTACACTGATAAACTCCAAGTATTTCAATTAGTTGCAGACCGTTACAGCGAATTGGACTTGAGTACACCACGAGTGTGGATGCCAGGAATACAATTAGGTTTAGGACTTTGGCAAGGCACTTACGAAGGTATTGATCGCTTGTGGTTACGTTGGTACGATCATAGAGGAAATTGGATTTCTACGCAGCTAGAAGAAGAAAGGCGACGAGCCGAACGAGAAAGCCAACGAGCCGAACAAGAAAAACAACGTGCTGATAAATTAGCGGCGAAGTTGCGACAATTGGGCATTAACCCTGATGACGAGTAGTAGGTAATTGGTTTGTTTCCATTACCCATGACCGAATAATTACTAATTCGTAATTCGTAATTCGTAATTATTCGGTCAACGAACTTTACAATTAAACAGCTTGTAAAATCTCCTCATCTACAGAGAAATCAACATCGGCTTTATCCCGACCAGAAGCGAGATAATCGTTTTCCAAAGAATCTTGTAATCCAGAAATTAAATCATATTCAGGATGCCAGTTTAATTCTGTTTGCGCTTTATTCACCGAAGCAAAGAAATGCTGCACCCGCATCGGAAAAGCTTTGCGTTTGCCGAAATCAAACTTTTTCGGGTCGTAATGGACGATTTTTACAGCATCAGGTGATTTGCCTGCTGCGACAGCACTAGCACGGGCTAAACCATCAAAAGTGACAAAGCGATCGCCAGAGATATTATAAATCTGTCCTATGGCTTGTTTATTGCCCAAAATCTGAGTCAAAGCTTTTGCCAAGTCTTTTACATGACCTAGCTGCGTGATATGCAAGCCATTTCCGGGGATAGGAATGGGGCGATCGCGCACAATTCTGTCAAAAAACCAGCCTTCTAACTCATTATAATTACGAGGCCCGTAAATATAAGTAGGACGAATAGAAGTAAAGGGCAATCCCAATTGAGTCAGGTAAGCTTCTGTTTCATGTTTACCCTGATGGCGACTTTTGGGATCTACTGCATCGCCTTCGATGTGGGGCAATTGATCGGATTTGAGATACACCCCCGCAGAACTCATATACACAAAATGTTGCACTCGGTCTTGAAAAATTTCTGCTAGTGGTTGAGTATCAGTAAGTTCTCGCCCGTTATTGTCAAAAATGACATCGAAGTTTTCTTGTGATAACTTTGCTTTTAATTGAGTAGCGTCAGTGCGATCGCCTATAATTTGTCCTACTCCCTGTAAAGAAGGTGCTGGCCGATTCCCACGATTGAACAGCACTATCTCGTGTCCTTTTTCCACTAATAGTTGAGTTAAATAGACACCAATGAACCGAGTACCACCCATAATCAGAATTCGCATAAATTCACCCTTTCTATATCAGTTGTCATCAAGGGAGTGGGGAGTCGGGAGTCGGGAGTCGGGGACAAGGGGAATAACCATGCCCACTCCCCATTCCCCACTCCCCATTCCCAATCTGAGATTATCAGGTTGCAGTATCCATCTGGAACCTCTGGGGGAAAGATTCCGTCCCATTTGCTAATCTGAAGCACTTCCTGTTAATTAATCACAAGGGAAACTTTTCAGTCGGAGTCTAAAAAAACTATCTTCAATTTTGAATTTTGAATTTTGAATTGTTTAGCTGTGCCCTTGAAATATGCTCTAGTTCATGAGTGGCTGACACCGAAAGCCACAGGTGGTTCAGAACTCGTTGTCCGAGAAATTTTGAATCACATTGATGCTGATTTGTATGCTCTCATAGATTTTGAATCTAGCAATAGAGAAAGTTATTTATATAAGCGTCAAATTGGCAAGACGTTTCTCCAGAACTTTCCCTATGCCCGCAACGGTATACAAAAATACTTGCCTTTGTGGCCCTTGGCAATTGAACAACTTGATTTGCGGCATTATGATGTCATTCTGTCTTCATCCCATGCTGTTGCCAAAGGAATCCTTACTACTCCCGAACAGATGCATATTTGCTATTGTCACAGCCCGATGCGCTATGCCTGGGACTTGACCTTTGATTATCTGCGCCACAGCAAACTGGGTAATGGTTTCCCTGGATGGGTGACGCGATATTTATTACATCGTTTGCGCCAGTGGGATGTATTGAGTGCCAATCGCGTTGATTACTTCATTGCCAACTCGCAGCATACAGCTCGGCGGATTTGGCGTTGCTATCGGCGAGAAGCAACAGTCATTTATCCACCAGTGAATATTGCGGAATTTCCGTTTTTGTCTGAGAAAGAGGATTTTTACCTGACAGTTTCCCGGTTAGTGAGTTACAAGCAAATATCGTTGATTGTCAAGGCTTTTAATCAACTAAAACGACCATTAGTAGTCATTGGTACAGGAGATGAAATGAATAAGATTCGCGAGATGGCAAACTCAAATATCCAAATACTGGGATGGCAACCCGATAATGTGGTAAAAAAATATATGTCTAAGGCTAAGGCGTTTGTGTATGCAGCTTGTGAAGATTTTGGTATTGCCCTAGTGGAAGCACAAGCTTGCGGCACGCCAGTGATTGCTTATGGTGCAGGGGGTGCTCTAGAAACAGTGCGAGATATCCGTTCTTGTGCGGATACAGGGACAGGTATATTTTTCAGGACGCAAACAGAGGCGGCTTTGGTGGAGGCAGTAGAAAAGTTTGAAATGTGTGAGGGTTCGTTCAATTCCGAGTATATGCGATCGCACGCCGCGCAGTTCTCACCGCAAATCTTTGCAGATCGTTATCTAGATTTTGTAAACAAGTGCAACGAAAAAAGACCGTTTTTGCAATTATGGTCTTGATTAACGTCTTATTTTTTTAGGCTTTTGGCAATTTCCCCCAGAAGCACCTCATTTTGGCTTTAATATTGGGACTATGTGTGGTGTGGATTATTAAGGAGTATGATGACTGCCCAGAGC
This sequence comes from Nostoc sp. ChiQUE01b, assembly GCF_034531255.1. Taxonomy (NCBI): domain Bacteria; kingdom Bacillati; phylum Cyanobacteriota; class Cyanophyceae; order Nostocales; family Nostocaceae; genus Nostoc; species Nostoc sp. ChiQUE01b. The sequence continues at coordinate 4,756 of NZ_JAVRBM010000084.1, forward strand.
TCACTCCTCTCCGGCAAGCGAGGTGTACGGCAAGACACTAGAGCGTCTACGCGTACTCTTCTAAAACGCGGTCAAAGAACAAAGACGCCTAGAGTTAAACCTCAAGGTTTATCTTTTCAGGGTTTAAACGGAGAGTTTGCCAAACGACTGTTCGATATAGTGTTTTCGCTGTCAGTATTAATTTTGTTCTTCCCCGTCTACTTAATTTTGAGCTTGCTGATTGCCTTGAGCTCAGAAGGCCCAATTTTTTATGTCCAGGAACGGGTAGGGAAAAATTACAAAGCGTTTAATTGTATTAAATTCCGAACAATGGTAAGCAATGCAGACGAAATCCTCATGCAAATGATGGAAACATCGCCCGAATTGCGACAAGAATTTGAGAGCAGTTTTAAGCTGAAACAAGATCCCCGGATTACCAAAATTGGTCGATTTTTGCGAATTACTAGCTTAGACGAATTTCCACAGTTCTGGAACGTTTTAAAAGGGGACATGAGTGTAGTCGGCCCCCGACCTCTAGTAGCAGAAGAACTGCCAAAATACGGTTATCACATTGATGAGATTTTAACAATCCGTCCAGGAATTACTGGTTTGTGGCAGGTGTCTGGGCGTAATGACATTCCCTACCCTCGGCGAGTTCAAATAGACCTGCATTATGTCAAATTTAGGAATTTCTGGCTTGATTTATGGATCATCTTGAAAACTGTTGATGTGGTTATTCTGCCCAAAAATAATGGGGCATACTGAGTAACTACTTAGGTGGATTGATTCTGTGGGGCAATTAATGCCCCTAAGTACCAATTCTCCCCGAAAGCTAAAGGATTGCTCATCTTTAGTTTCTATATAGGACTTACGCACTATTCACGAAAGAATCAAACCGCTCCAGGCGCAGAGAAGCCAGTACGCCCTTGCGGTTAAGAGACTCGTACCCCCTTTCCTACGGAACGCTCCGCGAACGGGGAAGCAAGCTAGCAAGAGCGTCTCCCCTTCTCCCTTTGGGAGAGGCTAGGGCCTTCGCGGAGCGTCTCGTATAGAAGGGAGAAGCAACTGGCGCGACACACAGGAATAAGAATTTGAGAGATATTTTACGTAAGTCCTGCTATAATTTGTGCTTTTTTACTTAACTAAGACTTCTTGTGAGTGTGGATCTTTGGCTCTTTTGCCAGAAATCTAATTTAAAATACCTATTTGATTAAGTCTTCACAAAAGCAGAGATATATGAAGCTTTGACAAAAAAACAACATACATAAAAATACTCTTGATCTATCTGGTAAAAAAGAAAATATACATAATTAAACAATCTTAAGCTGTCTAAGGTTGGACTTACGTGTTAAATTACTTTTTATTAAGTATATTTATTTACGGAAAAAGTCTTATAAAAACAATAACTCGTAGGTTTCCCATTAGGCAATTCAGCAATTAGTTGCTAGGTTGTATCAGATTGGCTGTAACTTTTTAATCAAAGACAATAAGGGATAATTGAGCATGACGCAACAGAAGCGAGCGTTGATTACTGGTATTACTGGACAAGATGGTTCATATCTAAGTGAGTTTTTGTTGGAACAAGGTTATGAGGTTCATGGCATCATTCGCCGGACTTCTACCTTTAACACAGACCGCATCGATCACATTTACGAAGACCCCCACAAAGAGGGAGTGCGCTTGTTTCTTCACTACGGTGACTTGACAGATGGTACAACGTTGCGGCGTATTTTAGAAGAAGTAAAGCCAGTAGAGATTTACAACCTCGGCGCTCAATCCCATGTCAGAGTCAGCTTTGATTCACCAGAATACACGGTGGATGCAGTAGGAATGGGAACATTGCGTCTGTTGGAAGCAATTCGAGACTACCAGCATCGTACCGGAATTCAGGTGCGATTTTATCAGGCGGGTTCTTCAGAAATGTACGGTTTAGTACAAGCAATACCTCAAACTGAGACAACGCCCTTTTATCCCCGCAGTCCCTATGCCTGTGCGAAAGTTTACGCTCACTGGCAAACTGTAAATTATCGTGAATCTTATAATTTATTTGCTTGTAATGGCATACTTTTTAACCACGAGTCACCACGGCGGGGTGAAACCTTTGTAACCCGCAAAATTACTAGAGCCGTGGCTGGTATTGTTGCTGGTAAGCAGAAAAAGATTTACATGGGTAATCTAGATGCCAAGCGAGATTGGGGCTATGCGAAGGATTACGTCAAAGCAATGTGGTTGATGTTGCAGAAAGACCAGCCAGATGATTACGTAATTGCTACTGGTGAAACCCACTCGGTACGCGAGTTTTTGGAACTGGCATTTAGTTATGTGAATCTTAATTGGCAAGATTATGTAGAGTTTGATGAGCGTTACCTGCGTCCATCAGAGGTAGAGTTGTTGATTGGCGATTCTACCAAAGCACGGCAGAACTTGGGCTGGACACCATCAGTAACCTTTGAAGAACTAGTTTTTCTAATGGTAGAAGCAGACTTACAAGCATTGGGTCATACTTCACCCAATGGAAATGGTTCGCGATTTCCAAATGACATCGCGACTATTCGTCAAACACTGGGCGCTTTGCACTTCTGATTCGCATCACAGAGGATAAAATATGACCGCCTTAGGATTAAAAAATAAACGGATTCTCGTCACTGGTGGGTCGGGGTTTCTAGGTCGTCAGGTGATAGATCAACTGTGTAAAGCAGGAGCCGATCGTGAGAAAATTACAGTACCGCGATCGCACGATTCCGATTTGCGTGTTTGGGAAAATAGCCAACGTGCAGCTGACCAGCAAGACATAATTGTACATCTAGCAGCTCATGTCGGTGGTATCGGTTTAAACCGTGAAAAACCCGCAGAGTTGTTTTACGATAACTTGATCATGGGAACCCAGCTAATTCACGCTGCCTATCAAGCTGGAGTAGAAAAATTTGTTTGTGTTGGCACAATTTGCGCCTATCCTAAATTTACTCCCGTGCCATTCAAAGAAGATGATCTTTGGAATGGCTACCCAGAGGAAACCAACGCCCCTTACGGAATTGCAAAAAAAGCGCTTTTAGTTCAATTGCAATCTTACCGTCAGCAGTACGGTTTTAATGGGATTTACCTACTGCCAGTAAATTTATATGGGCCAGAAGATAACTTTGACCCCGGAAGTTCCCACGTCATTCCAGCGTTAGTTCGCAAAGTTCACGAAGCCCAAATTAAAGCAGAAAAGCAACTTTTAGTTTGGGGTGATGGCAGTCCTACCCGTGAGTTTCTGTATTCAGAAGATGCAGCGCGGGGGATTGTCATGGGAACTCAATTCTATAATGAATCGGAACCAGTTAACTTGGGAACCGGTTATGAAATCTCCATCCTTGATTTAGTAACTCTAATCTGCAAATTGATGGAGTTTAAGGGGGAAATTGTGTGGCAAACTGATAAGCCTAATGGTCAACCCCGGCGCTGTTTGGATACTGAACGAGCAAAGCTTGCCTTTAATTTCACGGCTCAGGTGAGCTTTGAAGAAGGGCTAAAGAATACCATTGAGTGGTATCGTCAACACGCTGCATAACAATGTACTGCTGAATGTAGAGTGATACAAGCTGGGCGATGCCCAGCTTATTTTTTTTGACGATATAAATTTTATGGACAAAGTTAATCATCAACTAAATAAAGTAGAACTGCGCCGCACTCTACTCAAAACACGTAAATCAATGTCCGTTGGAGAATGGAGAGAAAAAAGCGATCGCTTATGCTCTCATTTACAAAACTCTACTTTGTTTACCCAAGCAAAAACAATACTTGCTTATTTCAGCTTTCGCCAAGAACCCGACCTCAGTCCACTATTTGCAAACACCAAATACCGTTGGGGATTTCCTCGCTGCGTTGATAAATCCTTATGTTGGCATATTTGGACACCTGATGATTCTGTTCAAAATGGCGCTTATGGGATTAATGAACCACACCCCGACGCTCCCCTATTAGATGCTGCCGATGTAGATTTGATTCTCCTACCCAGTGTAGCTTGCGACTATCAAGGATATCGTTTGGGTTATGGCGGTGGATATTACGATCGCTTGCTCAGTTTACCGCAGTGGCAGACAAAGCCGACTATCGGAATTGTCTTTGATTTTGCCTATTTGTCCCATATACTGATTGAGCCTTGGGATAAACCACTACAAGCTATTTGTACGGAAACCGGATTGACTCGAAAAGGTTGAAGGATTCAGGATAACTAAGACATCTCATCAAATGTTTTATGACTAACCCAACATCATCTCCCACTGAGCAGGAAACAACAATCGACGAGATTATCGCAAGTAGTCTCCAAGCTCAACAAAAAACAGGCCCAGACCTCCGCCAAATTCATAGCAAAAGTCATGGACTCCTTTCGGGAGAGTTTATTATTGAACCTAATCTTCCTGAAGACCTAAGAGTAGGTTTGTTCAAAACGCCCCAAACCTACCCTGCGTGGATTCGTTTCTCTAGTGGTGGTTCGCCTGAAAAACGTGGTAAATTCCGCTCCGATAGCCAACCGGATGTTCGCGGTATCGCCATCAAGGTGATGAATGTGGACGGGAAAAAAGTGCTGGATGATGAAGAAAAAACTCAAGATTTCATACTTAACAATTATCCTACTTTCTTTACCAAAGACGTTCGTGATTACGCCGATCTTTCAAAAGCAGGTAGTGGACAACTTACCCCAGAACGGCTGGAAGAACTTGGTTACGCCTTTGCTATCTTGCAAAAAATTGTCAGCCACAAAGTAGGAAATCCACTTTTGATTCAATATTGGAGCATGGCTCCGTTTAAATTTGGTGAGCGGATTGTAAAATTATCAGTCAAATCTCAACAGCCTGAACAACCACCAGAAACACTTCCAGAATCAGAAAATTACCTTCGAGAAACGCTGGTAAAATATTTGACTGAAGAAGGTCGAGAAGCGTCTTTTGACTTTCTAATTCAGTTTTATGTAGATGACGACAAAACGCCGATTGAAGACCACATTCAGGAATGGCAAGAAGTAGATTCACCATTTATTAAAGTTGCAACTGTCCGCATTCCCAGTCAGAAGTTTGACTTTGAAGAACGCAAACGCTTAGATGAGGGTTCGCTGTTTTCCCCTTGGCATACACTGTTAGAGCATGAGCCTGTTGGAAGTGTGAATCTCTCTCGCAAGAGACTTTACAGCGAACTTGCAAAGTATCGGCGAGAAGAAATTGCTAAACGCTTGCGAGAACCACAACCTTATGTGGTGGTTGAAGATTAACCACTATAATTTGACTTAAAACTGTAGGATGATAGGCTATAAGCCTACTTGATTAGATACGATTTTTGGCATTGTTGATTTGATGTATAAAAGTTATTAGTTGTGCAACCAAAACTCTTGTAGAGACGTAAAATTTTACGTCTCTACATTTACAGATGAAAACTGAAAATTATTTGTCAAATGAAGAGACTGAAACTTTAGACAGATTATTGGTACAAGTTGACCAATTAAATATTATTAAAATTAGAGCTAGATATACATTAAATATTTTTCAAAATAAACAGCAAGTAGCGTGAGTGTTTACATTCCTGTTGAATTAAAAAATAAGATTCGCAGTCATTTTGCTAATTTGTGCGCTTACTGTCGCACTGCTGAAGCTTTAACAGTCACTACTTTTGAATTTGAGCATATTATTCCCTTGTCATCTGGTGGGGAAACTGGAGAAAGAAAATCTCTGCTTGGCTTGCCCATCTTATAATCGTTATAAAGCAACTCGTCAAACAGCAATTGACCCTAATACTCAGAATGAGGTTAAATTATTTGATCCACAACAGCAATTGTGGGCAGACCATTTTACTTGGAGTGAAGATACTACAGAAATTGTAGGGCTTACAACCATTGGGAGAGCAACAATTTCTACTTTAAAAATGAATCGTCTGCAATTGACTCGTGTGCGGAAAATGTGGGTGAAAATGGGTGAACATCCACCAAATATTTGAGCAAGTGCAAAATATAAAAAGCAAGTTGCAGTCTGATAAAGTAAGCTGTCATAAATATTTACAAAACTTGGAAAGTTATTAATCAAATGCTGAACTGGAAAAAATCACGATCGCAGATTCTGCTAATGTATGCGCTGTTGGGAGCGATCGCACTGTTGATGCTCTTTCCTTTACTATGGCTAATTAGTACAGCCTTGAAATCGCCGACGGAAAATATTTTTCAGTCACCGCCACAGTTGCTACCCAGTCAGCCGACACTAAATAACTTCTCTAGTGTTTGGAACTCTCTACCTTTTGGACAATACCTGTATAACAGTACCTTGGTGTCAGTGCTGACTGTGGGCTTAAATCTGCTGTTTTGCGCTTTGGCTGCCTATCCGTTGGCAAGATTGTCGTTTGTCGGGCGAGACTGGATTTTTGTAGCGATCGTCTCTACGATTATGATTCCCTTCCAAATCGTGATGATTCCCCTCTATATTTTGACAGTCCAGATAGGTTTGAGAAATACTTATTTAGGGATGATTTTTCCGAGTTTAGCTTCTGCCTTTGGCATTTTTCTGTTGCGCCAAGCTTTCATGAGTGTCCCCAAAGAAATAGAAGAAGCCGCTAGGATGGATGGTAGCTCAGAGTTAGGATTATGGTGGCATATTATGTTACCAGCAGTTCGCCCAGCATTGGTAACTTTAGCTATTTTTGTATTCATTGGTGCTTGGAGTGACTTTTTGTGGCCTTTAATTGTCATCCAAGATGAAAATTTATACACTCTTCCTTTGGGAGTCGCAAAGCTAGCAGGAACATTTTCTCTTGACTGGCGCTTGGTAGCTGCTGGCTCAGTAATTGCGATCGCCCCAGTATTATTACTATTTCTGTTCTTACAACGTTACATTGTACCGACAGAAACAGGTAGCGGCGTCAAGGGTTGAAGAAGAAAGTGGAGATGCACGAACCTGGAGAAAAACTAATGACAAATGACTAATGACTAATGACTAATGACAAATTCAATAAGCCCCAGTCTTTTTCAAGACTACCCAAATAGTTTTAATAATCAGACTCAGGTCATAAGTTACAGACCACTTACGTTGATAATCTATATCCATTTTGACAATGGTTTCAAAGTCTGTAATGCTGGAACGTCCATTAGCTTGCCATTCTCCGGTAATGCCTGGTTTGACTCGCAATCTATCCCAGTGGTGTGGATCGTAATTACTGACTTCATCAGGAGTCGGTGGACGAGTACCAACTAAACTCATGTCTCCTAACAAAACATTCCAAAATTGAGGGAATTCATCCAAGCTAGTACGTCGCAAAAACTTACCAACAGGAGTAATGCGAGGATCGTCAACAGATTTAAAGATGTGACCTTTGGCTTGGTTCTCAACTAAATGCTTGAGTTTATCTGCATCGACTATCATAGAGCGGAATTTCCAGATGCGGAAAGTTTTTCCGTTTAAACCACAGCGAATTTGGGAATAAAATATTGGACTTGGCTCATGAATAAAAGTAGCAATTGCTACGGGAATTGCTATCATAAATGTAACAATCAGCCCCACAATGGCTCCAACAATGTCAATTAATCGTTTTCTCACGCTTAACGTTGACGGATGTGAAGGCTCTTCCAAACAATTAACTGAATAAAGATAAAGATGATTCACAAGGGTTAACTTAGTTTTATAACAGGAATTTTTACATTAGTAGTGTAGACATAGACATTATTTTTAGGCAATTTTTACTGCTATTGTCACTCCTACCGAGTGTTAATATACACAAATTTTCGCCAATATAAAAACTAAAAATCCAAAACTTACAGAATCTTTCAATTAAACATATATATTGTAAATCTACAGTATTTTCGCCATCTAATAAATAAATATACTAATATTGTGCACATCCAAAAAATTACTGAGCTAAAGTATTAATACTGGTAAAACACAGCGTAAATAAACCACCCCTGACGCTCGTTCGCCCTTGGCGTCTCCCCTTCTCCCAAAGGGAGAGGCTAGCGCCAAGGGAGAAGACTCGCTTGCCGCCGGCGCTAATGGGTGACGCTCTCTACAAGACGCACTCGCGTTCGCAGGCTCGCTCTAAGCGTTAGCGCAGCGTCTCCAAGAGTTGCCATGCCGTTGGCTTTACGCTGCGCTAACGGCAGTTCCTCATGGGGAGCCAGTGCGTTGGGCGGCTGTGCCGACTTGTTCGCGCAGCGTCTCCCCTTGGGAGAAGCAACTGGCGTGGAAACCCCCTCTTCTGCGGACTGCCTCACCATTTCAAATGGCACAAAAGCTTGGAATACAATTCTTTTGACTTTTGACTTTTGACCGTGCCGATTTTGGATTGGGGTTTTTCGGTTCAAGCCCCGCCCCTTGTGGGCGGAACAAATCTAAAATCGTTAATCTAAAATCCCCAAGCCCCGACCCTTGTGGGCGGGGTTAATCCACGCATACGCTCTCTACGAGACGCTCTTGCTAGCTTGCAACTCTTACAGAGTACGCGGACTCGCTAACGCTTCGCTATCGTAAATCTAAAATCCAAAATCGTTTGACTTCCGCCTTGCAGTACTAGTCTCAACGATTAACCTGTAAGGCAAAATTCACTGTATATGGTTCCTCTAGTGATTGCTGATTACTAGCCTTAATTGCATCTAGATAGCGACGCAAAGACAACAATTGTTGAGAATTGGGACGATAAGTCAGATTCCCTTGTTTTTCAAAAAGTGGTGCTGTGGCGATCGCTTGATAGTCAGGATTTTCTTGCGAACTCTGGGTAAGCCAGGTTGATTCTGTGACTGAAGGTATTAAACCGGAAGGCAGTTTACCTTCCAAAAAAGCCAGCAGCCGTTGCTGACAAGTGCGAGTATTAATCCCCCGACCTTCAAATAACTGGATAACTTCACCAAAAGATAAGGGACGGTCTGGTAGCAATCGCAACAATTCTGTAAACAAGAAATAATCAGTGTATTGTTGCCTGGGTATATCTAAAATCTGGGGATGTAGAGGCAGCATCGCCAAACCATAAGCAACCCGACTGCAATTGGGAGCGCCATTTTCGCCGAGATATAAATCTTGAATAATCTTAGTGCTGGGAAGTTTTTGGCGTAACCAGCGGTTCACCGTCCCGATACAAGCCACTCCACCAGTCAGGATAGCTTGATTAATGGCTTCTGTGGGGATGCCACGAGCTACCAATAACTTGTTGAGTTCTCGGTTCAGGCGGCGCACAAAGGGGATAAATACCTGGCTTTCTAAGTCTCGTCGCTGCAAAACCCACTGCTGATCCGCCAATTCCAGGGTAAAAGAGTCTTGGTGTTGCAAAATCAGTTTTAGGGCTAATGCTGCATCTAATACCGCCTGTCCCAGTAGAGAGCTTTCTAGACGCTGCTGGAGACGAATTCTAGCGGTGATATCTGGTTCTCCAACTCTGGGTAGTTCTAATTCTTCCAACCCTAAAGTCTGCCAATGCATTTGGTCTAAACCGGGAATTGATGGTTGCCATTGCCAAGGATTACTCGTGGTAGTTTTGCGTAGGCGTAGCCCGCCGCAGGCATCGCTTGGTGTTTCTAGGCGTGATTGCCGAGATTTCGGTGGCAATAGCAACTGGCAGATTATATCTTGTTCAATACCCTTGCCAGCATAAGCAAAACTATGGAGCATGAAATCATTGTATGTCAATTGCTGCAAGGTTTCTGGTAGATTTACCAGCAACATTTCTGTGGCAGTTGTCCCAATGTTAATCACAAGGGTGTTGCCAGCAATGGGATGTTCGCTAGTTTTTGCTGGATGAGAACCTTGAGCATCGCTTAATTTTACTTGCTCACCACTAGCAGCATCCAGTTCCGGGAGTAGACTAGCGATCGCTTCTTCGACAAAAAAGACTTGCTGCGGATGTTGGATGAGTTTGCTAGTGAGTAAAGCTTCCCGCACGTTAAAGCGGTATTGTTCCGACCAGCTAAATGGACAGGTACAAATTACACCAGCAACATTATTGATAATCTGGGGAAAATCTTGTTCACCGATGCCAACAGCAGCAGCCATTAAACGAGGGGTAGTACTTGTTTTTTCGGATTTGAGGGTTAATAGTAACTTAGAGAGCGATCGCACAACCCAAATCAAAGGCCCTGCCGAAAATTCATTTAATTGCAAAATCGGTTCCCATTTCTGTCGTTCACTCTTGTAGGGAATGGCTACTTGTAGATAGGGCTTCAACTGCGCCGAGTAGAGATTGTTTTTCGGCGGTTCTGCTGTCGATTTTGGTGTTGCAGGAGTGTTGGCACGATCGGGTACTTTATCTTGGGCAACAGCCGCAGGTGCAGTCTGCTCATGTGCTTCGATAGTTTCGTTTTCACCGTGGGGTACAGAAGCTATAGGCAGATAAACCTCTGTTGGTAAACGAAACGATTGTTGAAAGGAACTTGTTCCCGACGAATTTTCTGCTGACCAGTAGATAGGATGTACAACAAAAGTTGAGCGATTTAATAATGCGGCGGAAATTCCTGTTGTACCTAAATCAATTCCTAAATACCACACTGATTCTAGAACATTCGGCAAAACTTCTGGATTATTTATGGAGTTGGCAATTGGAGGTAAAGAACTTTCTGGAACAGGAGTTGTGACTTCCTTTTTTTCAGTTTCTACCTGGGGAACTGCCAAACTTGAGAAAGCAGCAGCTGATGTATTCTCTGCTATTTGGAGATTTTCAGGGGAAGTTGTGTCTTTAATGTTATCAAGTGGTTCCGAGAAAACATCCAAGTTTGTAGCTGGCTGCGACTCAGAATTTAGCTGCCGATCAAAATTAGCCAAATCCCGATCTAACTGCTGCAACTGTTCTTCATCTAAAGAAATATCTGGTACGGCTGGAGACTGGTTTGATTCAATAGAAAGTAAGTTTTCTTGGGGTGAAGCAGCAATGTAGTTATCTGAAGACAGCTCGGTGCGATCGTTGTTAATTGATACTTCCGATGTGGCGATACTTTCTCTGCCTTCGCGCAGCGTGTCGTAGACAGACGCTTCTTCGCGAACGGTAGGCTCTGCCAACGCAATTTCTGGTACTTCTGGAGTAACTGGTGCTGTGGTTGTAGCATTATCCTCAGAAGAAGAGACTTCCAGCAATTGCAGTTCATTATCTGTATCAGGCAATAGGTCAGTTGCTGTAGCTGTAGCATTATCCTCAGAAGAAGAGACTTCCAGCAATTGCGGTTCGCTATCAACATCAGGCAATAAGTCAGTTAGGGTATTAATTGTATCAACGCTAGCTGGCTGAGTGCCGATTTGTGGCAAACTGTCTATTTGTGGAGTAGAGAAGTTAAGAGGTGAGTCTAGGTCAGTATTCTCTGCAAAAAATAGTTCTTCCTCTGGCTCTGATAAATCTGTGGTTTCGCCTAAAGTCTCTTGGGTTGAAAAACCCGTATCTGGAATCACAACCGCAGAATCAACGGTTGGAGAGACCGGCGGGACTTGTGCGATGTTCAACGGTGATGGAGAGGCTGTGGAAGCAGATAATTCATTTGTAGGAACATCGAGGCTGGGATTATTAACATCACCAGCATCAAACAAACTGGCGTAAAGTTGGTCTACTTCATCACCAATTGCCGCAGAAATATCTTGCGGTAATTCGGTCGGGGTTTGAGAATATTCAGATGAGTCTACACCAAGCTGCAACAGCACTGCATCTAGATCCTCTGTGAGGCTAGTCTCCTGTTGCTCAGAAGTAATTGTGAGTGGAGATGAAGTTTCTGACTGTATAAGCTCGAAGGATTGGGGCGCAACTCCAGCAGCAATCTCGGCTGGTTCAGTCAATGATGGTAGTGTCTCAGATTCTCCTCTCAGCAAAGATGACTGCGAACTAGGGGATTCTTGTTGCAAATGCTGGGTCAAATTGTTGACAAAGCTGGCCATCAGCTGTTCACCTTGCATCCCCTTACTATGCATTCTTGCCAGTGCTTGGGACAGGGATTCGTAATAAGTATTAATGTTGCGCTGTAGTGCTTCAAAGACTACATTCACCGTCCCATCTAGTGATAATAGGCGTTGATCCAACTCCCTAGCTAGCTGGGTTAAGCGCTCCACATCGTCAGAGGATTCTAATAAAGATTGAGTTGCAGAGGTTGCGTAATTAATTCCTCCTGAAGAACTGGCAGAATTTTCTCTCGTCTGTCCAATTAGTGGTGTTAAAGTTGGCACAAGGCGACTCATGAGTACCTGTAAAAACTCGGTAATCATTTGCTCCTGGTTTGTCAACTGCTGCGCTAATGAGTAGTTTTGCAAACGCTTTTGTTCTAGTTGCCGAATTTCTTGTATGAGAGTGGCTCGCTCTTGCAAAAGCAATTCTAATTCCGATCGCAACGGCTGAATCAATCTCGAAAATTCATTTTTTAATTGTCCTGCACCAACAGTACTCGGTTCCTGATTGAGTTCGGGCGGCGGTAGTGGATACTGGTTATTACCACGATCGATAAATTTTGTTAACAAAGGCGATGGCTCCGCCAACGCCAAGGGCGAACGCGGTTCTTCAGAAGACTGATTTGGGTTGCCGCTCTCTAATGCTGCTTTTTCTTGTAACCTTACCAAGAAGTCGCGAATTCGCTCTAAGACTTCTTTAGGCTCTTGTGCCTGACCAGACAGAAATCTAGATAGGCGCTTGCCACCACTGGCAAGTAAGTTGTCAATGTCTGCGATCAGCTTTTGAATTTCATCTGTACTAAAAGTCACTTCTCTTACCTTATGTATAAATTCTATGTCAACTAATGTGACAATTACTTTACAATCACCGTACCCCATAGAAAAGCAAGCTACGCGCAGCATTGACTATAGGAGAAATTTTGAGTGGCAAAAGCCGCTGCTTGGACTTGTGACTGTCATTATGTTATGGATTACTGGGAGTCGTGGCAATCTTCAATCATCCAAGAAAACAAGGAAAAAAGTTTCTCTTTGTCGCCCCATCCCCTTGTCTCCTTGTGTTTCCCTCTCCTTGTCCTCTTCAGACAGCCTTTGCTCGAAAAGCTTAATTTTGCGGGTTATTGGTTGCCTCTTTTTGAAAATCGCTAAAATTACCTGAGCAATAATTTACTCCCTTTAGTATCATTAATGTTGTTTGCCTATATTCATAACTAATCAAGTTTGCAGTGCAGCTAGCCCCTAAGCAATACAACCGCAGGCTAGAAACTACTTTTTGCAAAACTTTTACTCCGTTTAAACTTATAGGTAAAGATTATTTAGAAAAACTTCTTGTCGCTTTCTTGTGTAGCATAGTTTAGTTTTTTCTTTGAAAAGGAGCTGTGCAATGATAGCTTAGGCTACAAATGGCGCTCCTGTTTTTTGTGTGTACATAGCAGCTTGAGTTAAAGATGTCGTAATGGAAGATCGATATAGCTTGCAAGCACAGGCTAATTCCTGGATGATCGCCTCCGCTCCCTTTTTTCAAGGGTTGCCAGAAACTGCTGTGGAATCAGCCCTCACCCATCTCGTTACCCGCACTCACCCAGCCAATCAGGTGATTTTACTGGAAAATGACTGGGGTGGTTCTGTGTATTTTATTATGGATGGATGGGTAAAAATCCGCACCTACAATCTGGAAGGGAAAGAGGTAACGCTGAATATTATTGGCAAAGGTGAATTGTTTGGTGAAATGGCGGCGCTAGATGAAGCACCTCGATCCACCGATGTGATTACCTTGGCCCCGACGGTAATTGGTAGTATGCCTGCTCAGGATTTTGTCAAATTACTTCAGATAGAACCCTTGGCGGGAGTTCGATTGGCGCAACTAATGGCACGACGTTTGCGGCAAGTAAATCGCCGATTGCGGTTGCGGGAATCTGATAGCCAATCAAGGGTAGCAGATACGTTGTTATTTTTGGCAGAAGGACAGGGAAAAAAAGGGCAAACCGGAACCGAAATCCCCAATTTACCTCATCGGGAATTGAGTAGTTTGAGCGGACTGGCGCGGGAAACGGTGACACGAGTATTGACAAGGCTAGAAAAAAAAGGCTTGATTAAACGGGATCAAGACACTATTTGTATTCCCGATTTGTCAGCCTTAGAAAGAATGATCGTTTAAAAACTTGTCAAATATGAGTATTTTAGATTCTCTCCCAGATGAACCGGAGGAAGATCCATCCCCTGAATCTCCAACTCCTCAGAATCATTGGTTAGATAAAGAACAGCAGTTAATGCCCCCTCAAATCAAAGCTGATGCGCCCTTGAGGATGGTAGAAACGGCATTTTTAGCCAGTACCGCTAGCTTAATTTGGTTTATTAATTTTTACTTTCCCTTGGGCCCAGTTTTGCGGATATTTTTTCCAGTGCCGATCGCTCTAGTTTATCTGCGTTGGGGCAAACGTGCGGCATGGATGGCAGCACTCACCTCTGGGTTACTGTTGACGGTATTGATGGGGCCAGCCCGCAGTTTGCTGTTTGTCATGCCCTACGGGTTCATGGGCGTGCTTTTGGGCGCTACGTGGTGTCGTCGTCGTGTTCCCTGGATTGTTTCTATTACTTTGGGAACGCTATTAGGTACTTTAGGAGTCTTTTTTCGGCTGTGGTTGCTGTCTGTTTTGTCGGGTGAAGACCTGTGGATTTATGTGATTACCCAGGTGACTGAGTTCATTGAGTGGGTATTTTTTAACTTGAGTTTGTTGACGAGTCCCAGTGTATTTTTGATTCAAGTGGGAGCGATCGCTTTAATTGTACTCAACAACTTTATCTACCTTTTTATAGTACACCTGGCAGCGTGGTTGCTTTTTGACCGCCTGGGCAACCCGATCCCCCCCCCACCACACTGGGTACAAGTTCTCATGGATTATGAAGGATAGTCATTTGTCATTTGTCATTGGTTAAATGATGAGTCCTAACTAATAACCAATGCCCCATGCCCAATTCCCCATGCCCAATTCTCAAATTAGTATTTATACTCAAAAAGAACAGGGTGAACAATGGCTGCGACGGTATCGTGGTTGTCTACCTGTATTTGCTTGTGTTTTAGGATTTACTGAAACTGGTTTAATTCCAGGGATTTCAGCAGCTGGTCGCACTCCAGAGGATCGGAAATATACTGCTTGTGCCGATGCCGAATTTTTGTATTACGGCCCAGAACATAAAGCCCAATATCCCTTACCACCATTGGCGGCTGGGGCTTCACCCGTGCTGATTTCTCGCGCTGTCTTTGAGTCACTAAAGATACCAGTTCATTTATTTAATGCTGGTTTACCCCAGACTCCATCTGTGCCAGTAATTGATTTGAATGGCGCTCCTGCTAAGTGTTTAAGTGGAGGTGCTGCTATGGAAATTACAACAGTACATCACTTGTTTAAACAAGGGCTACTTTGGGGAGAACGCCTAGCTGTCAATATCCAACAGGGGTATCTGATTGTTGGTGAGTGCGTCGTCGGAGGTACTACAACTGCCCTGGCAATCTTAACTGGTTTAGGTACAGATGCTGCTGGAAAAGTTAACAGTAGCCATCCTGTTTGTAACCACGCACAAAAGTGGGCACTAGTGCAAGCTGGACTGGAGAAGATGAAGGGAGATGGGGGAGCAGGGGGAGAAAATACTACCTCATCCTCCTCATCTCCCTCATCCCCCCCAGTTAACCCCCTACAACTCGTCGCCGCCGTGGGCGATCCGATGCAGGTGGTGGTAGCTGGGATGGCGATCGCTGCTAGCCGTAGTTGTGGTGTAATGCTGGCTGGAGGGACGCAAATGCTGGCGGTTTATGCGCTCATTAGTGCGATCGCTCAAGCTTACGCCTTATCATGGCAACCAGAAGCAGTAGTTGTAGGCACAACCCGCTGGGTGGCTGAAGATCCTACTGGCGCTACAGTTGACTTAGCCCTTAACTTAGGAAAAAACAGCTTAACTCCGAGTGGAGAAATCCCTCCTCTATTAGCAACTCATCTAAGCTTTGCTGATTCTCGTTATCCCCAACTGAGAGCCTATGAGCAGGGCTTTGTCAAAGAAGGTATGGGTGCTGGAGCCGCTTGCATAGCCGCCCATCTTAGCCAAGATTGGCAGCAATACCAACTTTTGGCAGCCATTGAAGCTCAACTTGAACGGCTAAGTATTGCCTTGAATTAAAGATGAAAGTCTTTCTTTTTGCAAGTCGGAGAGGGACGATTTTACGTAGTGAAATCAAAGAGAGGTCTTTTCTGCGTAATATCAAGTTCGGCAAATCACTTACGAAGCGTGATGCGTAAAGCTCCCGTTTTCTAAACGGGGGATATAAGCGAACAGGATGGAATTTTGTTTACCTTCTAGTTTTTCAGGAGAATTATCTGATGGAATTAGTCAAAAATCTTGGTATTGCTACCGTCAGTACTGTTATAGGTATCATTTGTGTCGGTGCATCTTCTCCAGTCCAAGCTGTACAACTATTTGATTTTCAGTACTCTTTTCCCAGTTATGAAGCAAATGGTACAGCGATTTCTGCTAGCGGCACCCTTACAACCACCGATCTAGATCCGATAAAAAACAATTACACAATCACAGCAATAACTGGGACAAGGACAGCCCAAGGAATTACTGAGACAATCATCGGGCTGCTTTCACCAGGTACATACGGAATCAATGATAATTTTTTAAATACAACTACGCCGCTGTTAACCCAGAACGGTTTTTCTTACCTGGTTTCTGGAAGCGGGGAAGACGGAAATGGCAACGTTAATGTATTTTACAGTAGTTTGGATGAAGGTTATTCAGAGCTTTCAAGCAACGTAGATTATGGCAGCTTTAGTGTTGTTACTCCACGTCCTGTTCCCGAACCCTACACAGTAAGTGGCTCATTGGTTGCTCTTGGTTTTGGCTGGTGGACAAAGCGAAAGCAAGCACTAGCTTCCCAGAAGCAGCCTCATAAAGGTATCTATCTGTAAGGTTTACAGTGCATTTCCGATCTAGATTGCGTTATGCCTGCCATCTTAACTCTTACTTAAAGTAATACCAAGTCGCCTTCATGATGTATCACTAGACCACTTGGTATTAGAATATGATATCAACCGTAGCTTGATTAAAAACTTCCAGGATTGTCATCAAGTGCCAGCAAGAAATTAATCAGGTCTGCTTGCTGGTTGGAATTAAACCCAGACTGTCTATCTACGTAAAAGTAATGACCAGTGCCATCAAGGTTACTACGCACTAAACTAGGGTTAGCTTTGTTAGCTTTCACAACTAAAGCACGAAGATCGCGATCGACTAAAGCACGCAAGCTGCTAGCAGCATCGGCAGGTATACCTTGGCTGAGAGTGCCAGATAGCCCTAAGCCACTCTTGTTAACAACCGTGAAACTACCATTTGAGTCAAATTTTAGGCTTCCTGCCCGTACTGCTGCACCACCATCGTGCAAATATGGAGCGCTTACATAAAGACCACGTAAGGAAGTAGTTTTGTAACCACCTTTTGGCAATATACCTTTGGGTAGAGTTGTGGGAGTATCGGAGATACCCTGCGTTGGTACATCCAGTACTTCAGCCTTAGCAGGTATGGGAACGGGAGTATTAAAAGTGTACAGCTTGGGTGGTACTAACAAATTACTTAGCCGCAAGCGAGATTGGGCACGAGCTGGGTTAGTCCGAATTTCATCAATTGGATGAATTTTGTTGTCAGTGAAGAAGGGTGGAATATGGCAAGTTGCACAATTGGCTTTCTCAAATACTTTTGCACCACGCTTAACAGAATTGCTGTTCAACGCTTGCCAGTTTTCCGAAGTCTGGTTGGCAGGTGGTACTAAGCTATTTTGGAAAGCAGACATAGCATTGGCAGCAAATAAGAAAGGGCCACTCGCAATATCACCGGGCTTTTGAGTATTTGGGCTGAAAACTAAACCGTTGTAAGTAAATAAACTAGGGCGCAGGTTTGGGTAAGTTCCTGTACCAGGAGCAGGAATTTGGTCTTCTAATTGGGCTTGTGTAGGATTCGGTGCGATCTTTCGTAGCCATTTAGAGGGTTTTACTATCACTCCTTCTGGCAAACGTAGGCTGGGAGTGGCAGCATTTTGCAGAAATGTACCAATATAAACCTCTGGATCAATACCAAGAGTATCTGCACTGAGTTGAGCGGCTGCCGACAAATTGATTTCCGAAGAGTGAACACCGTTGCTGACAGCGCTGAGTCCTGCAAACGGCCCCACAGCAAACTGTCCATCAAGGAAATAAGGATGATTCTTAAATGTAAACATACTGGGAATTTGAGTAGTATTGTTGATACTATCTGATGAACTCTCAAAATTACCAAAAGGCACATCCAATACTGCATCGTCGAAAGCTTTTTCAAACTTTTCAGGATCAGGTAATTCTACTTTATTACCTTTACTGTCCAGAATAATTTTTCCATTGCCTTTGTATTGTGGATCTAGGGGATTAAACTTTAACCGCGAAAACCCTGCGGCTGAATTTGGTGCTAAAGCAACCAGCAGGGGCGTGGCAATTTCGCCATTAGGTACTCCTAAAAGACGTTCACCTTTATTTGAAAGGGATACATGGCAGGCAGCACAGCTAATATCAATCTTGGGTGTGATTCCCAGCCCAATGGGAAAAGTCCCTCCCTTTTCCACTTTTAAGCCTGTATTAATGACACTTCCTTGGGGAAAAGTTTGACTACCTAGTGTTATATTTTTCTCAAGAATAATTTGTAAGTTCGTTGTCGGCTGACCTTGTAACTTAACTATTGCTGTCTGTATTTCTGGCAAAATTGTAGCAAGGCCAAGTCCAAAACCAAATACACCTTGCAAGCCAAATGTGTCACCAATTTTGCGGTTGAAGAATATATCTTCACCTTTTGCAATTAATTCTTTAGTAATTTTAACTGCCCCCACCCGTTGATAGGAAATGGGATTTTTAGGGTCAAATCCTTTATTTACAACTAATTGTGATGCTTCTTGAGGACTCAGCAGTTTGCCGAAATAGTCGTAATAGCCTAACGGTTGAGTTGGAGCAGGTTGTAAAAGGTCAATTTTTGCGAAAGCTGTCTGGCTTGTCATCAACCAATTTGATAACAAGATGCCAAAAACGCTAATGAGAAAAACACAGATTAAGAAGAAAATCTTGGTTTTTGAAACATACAACACCCTAAAAACACCAGTTTTAGGGTTATTCTTTTTTTGTTTCATAGTGAGTACTCACTAAAAGCTTACAGGTAGATATATCACACTATTACGTAGATAGATGCAATAGTGTGTTTAAGTTTTTTATCAATTTGATAGCTAGATTAGTTGCTGATACTTAATATATGCTTACAAAGGCATTACTCTACATTGAACCTAAAGCTTTACCTTTCCTAACTCCAGCGATTTTTTTAATTAGTTTAACTCAGCTTAAATTGAATTAATTTTCTTTGATTAGCTGTTTTCCAAGATAGTAATTAATTGCGTTGTCAATCGTTGTATTTGAATTTCTGGTGTTATATTACCTCCACTTTGACAATGCCTTTCTATTATCTGAGATGTATCTTTCTTCTAAGAAACAGAAATGTTTCTTTACATCCATTGGGAATGCGATCGCTTCCTGAGACACTTTTGTCACTCTGAAAAGAGTAAAATCATAAAAGAGGTCTTTTAGCCAGGAGGGGACGATGACACAGCCAAGAAGCCCCAAACCCAGTATTAAATTTGTGGATGAATATTGTGCAATCTATAGAAACATCTTTCCTGAAGTCAGGAGTTTTGAAAGTTTCCGAAACCTACATTTGGGAATGATATCCGAGATAAAAAGGAAATCCTTACCAGAAATAGCTGATAGTGAACAATTTGAGATTCTCGAAACAGGGTTTTGGTCGGAAATTTGAATCCTAAATCTCAAATCCAAAATTGCTATAAGCTGGCTTCAACTTTCCCAAGAAATTGAGCATAGCTGAAACTACAGCATCCGGCGACTCAATCAAGAAGCCGTGACCACCACGTTCGATGACTACAAGTTCAGCATTGGGAATACCTTGAGCAAGTTGTTGGGAAAATTTTAGTGGAGTCAGAATATCTTGTTTGCCAACCAGAACTAAGGTAGGACAATGAATTTGTTGGAGATGGTCTCTTGTGTCACTGCTAAGGATGGCTTGACTGTGATGATAAAGTGAATGAGTTGCTGGTGGGAAAGGATATCTGATGGCAAATTCAATCAGACCTTCAATCATGTCAGGAATTGAGTAGAAAGCATCTGTAAATATCCAGGGCAGTACAACTTTTTCATAAAGTTTTAGGTCTACATTACTAGAAAGTTCGCCCCAAGTCTCGATGATGCTATTGAATAATGCATCACCTTTTGCCAAAGATGAAAGTAGCATCAGACTTTTTACCTTTTCAGGGTGTGCTAACACTAGTTCTTGGGCTATCTGACTACCCATTGAATGGCCTGCTAGATGCACCTGATTAATTCCGATATGATCGAGCAATGCTGCAACGTCACTAGCCATCTGTTTCAAACTATAGGGGTTTTTGGGAGCAGAACTTCTCCCCATACCTCGGTTATCCAAGCGAATGACTTGATACTGCGAAACCAGCGATGGCATAATTAGCGACCAATAAGCATGATCGCAAAGAAAGCCAGCTATTAATAGCAAAGGCTCACCTGTTCCTTTAATGTCGTAGAACAAATCAATCCCGTTAATCTGAACCTTGGGCATAGTAAATAATTCTGCTAAACCTGATTTTTAAGCAGGGATAGACAAGGTAAACTCCTACGTCTTGAATTTCTCATCCACCGGAATTTGATAGCCGTTGGCGAGGCGATTGGTCATATTGGCAGTGGCTGCGATCGCCATTAGTTCCCCAAACATAGTATCATTCATACCCTTGGCACGCGCTGCCGCTGTGTGCGAAGCGATGCAGTACTCACAGCCATTGGTTGCACTCACGGCAATGTAAATCAGTTCGCGCATCAATGGATCGATCTCACCAGGGCTAACCATCACTTCTTTTACCGCTTGCCACGTTCGTTTCAGGGTGGGAGGATGATTGGCTATGGCTTTCCAAAAATTATTAATATAGTCATTCTGACGTGTAAGGCGGATGTCATCATACACTGCACGTACTTCGTCGCTGGCTTTTTCGTATTCAATCAGCTTAGTCATGTTTTAATTCCATATAGTTGGGAGCAACGCGATTTTGTGAGGTGCTAAAAATTAGGGGTATAAATGACCTGTTTAATAGTGCGATCGCAGCGAAATACCTGTTTTTATTGAGAATCTAGCTATGTAACTGAGAATTATACCCCGATCTCACTTTTTCGCGTTGCTCCCATTATTTTTGAAACTTCTTGACTACTTCTACCAGATCCTAATAACCAAATTATTTGGTAATGGCTTCTTTGCATAGGGTCTTTTGCCTGACGGTAACGTTGCTCTAGTTCAGCTAGGGATAGATGTGGCTCTTTACTGATACGCTTTGGCATTGGTACGGTAGATCCTTGTGTGAGTATGCATACTTATTGATTTTATTATGGTTGTGCTACCGGATTTGATATCAAACTCTCATTCCTCTGCGATCTCTGCCCCTCTGTGGTTCGATTTTTCAGAACTTGTGCTGAAATTTAGTAGCAAAATCTTCTTAACCCGAACTGAGGTTAAAATAAGAATGAATCATAAATTATTTATTATCCATATCTCTAGCTCTTTCCAAGGGATTACTACAAAGTTATTTTCATTAGTTTTATGTACATTTATACCGTGCCAATATGACTTCCTTGCTTTTTGTGATATCACTATTTCAATATCATCTCTATTGCAAACTTTAAATTTCTTGCTTGAACCCAATATAGTTACAGACTTATTCGATGGTTTATCTAGTAAAACTAATGCTTTTTCTCCTTTTTCAAAACATGCATATGACCACGCTAGATACACATTAAACTTGATATTCCCAAAGCAATCTGATTGAAATTCATCCTGGTGTCCCTTCAAGATCGCTAAAGGTTTTGCACTAACCTCTGCACCTCTCTTTTTCACAGATGTGACTTGTACAAAAGCGATCAATTGTGCAGCTTGACAATCATTCAAAAAAGTGTATGGACCTGAGTCTTGATATTCTTGTTTGAAGTCAAGGTAGTATTTAGGTAATAGCGATTCTTCTAACTCACAATCTGGAGGAAGTGGGTCAGTTATCAATTGGAATAACTCACTCAATTCCTCGTTATATTCATTCAGACTGCCGATATATTCAGATGTATTTTGAGAACTGTGTTCAACAGAAAATTTAAGTTGTCTTAACCGATTTAAATCATCTTCAGGGAGTTCTGCATAATATTGAAACATTAGGGATTATCACTCAATCTTCCACTAGGTACAGATGTTGGTAGACCAATTGACGTTGGATAAGCTGCACAATCAATTGTAACAGTTTGCTGGAAAATTTCCTTGTCTTGGTGGCAACATATACCTGTTGTCATTTAGGAGACTGCGTATCTCATCTATTTTAGCTTGTATTCGTGCATTCCAATATCGCAAAGGACTAACATTATACCGATCTCGTTGTACATTAAGTCCAAGTTCTTCAGCTGTTTTAAAGGTGTTTATATCATTTGATAATCTTCCTGGAAATGATTCGCGTGCTCTAAAAGCTTTGTTTAATTCTTCTGGTGTTAATCTTGGTGCATCTGGTCTAAATCCATAAATTTTCTTACCCTTGTTAAAAGAAAAGCCAATATGACCATAAGTTTCCCCAACGAGTGGGAACCCCTAGATTGTAATACTGAGTTGCAATTAAAGATAGTAATATCATGTTCCCTTGGCATCCATAGATGAAAATTCTACATCGTCTACAAATGACTTGGCATAGGCTAGCATTTATCGGGCGATCTACTAGAACAGACTAAACAGGAAATTTACACTATCCTGTCAGAGAAATAGGTGGGGTAGTCCATGAAAAAATTCCTACAGCGTATTAAAGCATTACTCAAACGTATCCTGAATAAGTTTTCATCTAATTCTCAGCAACCATCGCCCCTAATAAATTCTCGATTAGAAACTTCTATTCCAACCGTTTCTCCCCGATGGGAGTCTGGTTTGGTGCTTGTGTGTTCGCAATGTGCAAACGAGCAGTTAGGCTCAACCGCTTCCGAAGATTTAGAGAATTGGTTGAAATCTCGTTTAAAATTTGAGGGATTATGGGGTGAATTTCGGGTCGTTAGTACCAGTTGTTTAGGAGTTTGTCCACGAATGGGCATTACTGTAGTTATTGTCAGTAATGGAAATCACGGTAATAGTCCATGCTTAATTGTAAATCCTCAAAGCGATCGCGAACTTCTCTATTCATACATCAAACAGAATCAAGGCTGACTGCAAAGGTTTGCTAAAGTTTAAAGTTATTCAATTCAGAACTGTATGTTATCTCGCACTATGTTTTGCTCAAGTGGCAAATAAAAAAGGGTGTGAATATTTGAATTCACCCCTTTTTTCAGGTCATAAGGGAGGTAAAGAATACTTATCCAACCCGTATTAGTATCGTTCCAATCTAAGGAATTATTCTTTTAAACGAGGTATATTTGGTCTGACAAAGGTAGATGAGGAATCAGTACTTCGAGCATTAGTGCTTGAAGAAGAAGTTGGGGAACTGAGATTCAAGAAATCGATGAGTTTGAGAGTACGATTACGAATTTTCCAGCGCCCATTTCTGTTAACGACTTTATCTTCATAAGTGCCATTAGCGACATCAATGCTGGTTTCTGAGCGTTTGTGAGTCGCATGGAGGTAAGAAGTCATCGTTGCTTGATTATTTTGAACTGAAATGTTTATCGTACCCATCAAATGTTGGGTAGCTTGATATCCATTTCCTTGGAATACTGAATAGACAAAATCTGCCCAAGAATCTGTCCCATAACGTGTTTCACTTGCCCCATCAGGAAAAATAGCAGTGAGGACTGAATCTTGAGTAAAACAATCCCGATAAATATTCTTTCCCTCTAGCAGATTTCCTCTACCAATAGCATCAGTTCCCAGGGCGTAACAAGATGTTAATTTTTGAATTTCTAATTCTGCGTTAGGTTGAGCTGCACTTGCTACCTCAAACTTACCCCCAACAAACAGCACAAGAGTGACTGCAAGCACAATCAAAGTTATACGATTTAACAGAAACGAAATAGCCTTTGAAACTATTCCCCCATTTTCTCTTCTTCTTTCCACAAGATGACTCCCTTAATTATTTCCGATTTTCGCATCTTGTACTTTACCAAAAACTCAAGTTTTGGCTAATAATTTTAGCTCGTAAAAGCTGGCTAAAACGCTTGGATATTTTGCTAGCAATTATGTTTTATATCCACTAGAAAATCTCTTTTCTAGTAAACGAGCAAGCTAGTACATACAAGATTTGATGTATACAATTAGTTATAACAGTTAATTAATAAGTTACAAGTGCTAATTGTGACTAAGTTTATGTTGATTTGATTAAGTAATAAAGTCACCACTTACATAGTTTGATTAATAGCAAAATGAATTTTAGTTTACCAATTCTCAGAAATTAAATAGAATTACTATAGCAATCCTGGAAGATTCGTGATAAACTCCTCAACTTCTTTGATAAGTCGGGAATCTGCCCCTAAAACTATAAAAAGTCCCTTATTCTGCCAAAATGGGAATAGAAATTATAAATTGTGTTCCTTGTCCCAAGACTGATTCACAAATCAAATTTCCATCATGATTTTCAACTATAATTTGCCGACTAATAGATAATCCTAATCCCGTACCTTTTCCTACACATTTGGTAGTAAATAAATTTTCAAAAATGCATTTTTTAACTGCTTCAGGCATTCCTTTGGCATTATCTTGAATCTTAATTACCACCTTGTCATTATCTACTTGTAGATAAGTCTCAATAGTAATAATATTAGGATACTTTTCTTGAATTTCTAAAAAATTACGACCGATATTTGCTTCTTCTAAAGCATCGATTGCATTTGCAATAATATTCATAAACACCTGATTCAATTGTCCCAAATAGCATTTTACTGATGGGATATCTGCATAGTGCTTAATAATCTTAATCGCTGGACGATTATGATCAGCTTTCAGACGATGTTGTAAAATCATCAAAGTACTATCAATACCTTCATGGATATTAGCTAATACTTTAGAGGTAGTATCAGCACGAGAAAAAGTACGGAGAGAGGTACTAATATTACGAATGCGCTGTGTCCCTACTGTCATACCATCAATCATTTTTGGTAAATCTTTGAGCAGGAAATCTATATCTATCTCTTCGGCTTTTTCTGCTAGTTCAGCGCCAGGATTGGGGAATTTTTCTCGGTACATTTGCAGATAGTCTATTAAATCTTTAACAATATCTTTTGCTTGGGTAATACTACCTGTAATAAAACCAATAGGATTATTTATTTCGTGTGCTACACCTGCAACTAAATTACCCAGAGAAGACATTTTTTCACTTTGGATAAGCTGTAGTTGCGCCTCTTGTAAATCTTTTATCGATTGTTCTAATTCTTTAGATTTCTCTTGCGCCCTTGTGTACAAACTGGCATTTTCTATGGCAATAGCCATTTGAGAAACTAAGACTTTTAATACCTCTACCCTTTCTAGAACAAAAGCTCCTGATGATAACTGGTTTTCTAAATAAATAATACCAGTAAGCTGTGATTGGTACATAATGGGCAAACAAAAGATTGATTTTGTTTGAGATTTTTGGATATAGATATCAAAATTAAAAGGCTCTGTAACTATTGCATCATTTAATACAATATATTGCTGGGTTCGGAGAACGTAATTAATCACAGACAGCGGTAAATCTTGATAGGTTTCAACCGGAATAGAACGTAAAACCGTCACCACATCGTCAGTAGCATTTCCAGAAGCTTCAATATACAGGTGATTATCTTTAAGCAGGAGTAGTGCTGCTTTTTGCGCGGCAGCATTTTCTAGTAAAATTTGGATCAGCTTACCCAATAAATTTTCTAAAACAATTTCATTAGTAATCGCTTGTGAAAACTTGATGAATGCATTAAAATCTAGAAAATCGCTCAAGCTGCTATTGGTAGTAGTGTTAGTGGTAATATGAGTTGTATCAATTTTTGAACTAGTGTTTTCTATGGTAGTAGTTTGTCCTACTAGAAAAACATACTTTGATTCTAGGTGTTTAACTTTAGCGATCGCACCCCAACGAATATAGGCATAATAGGCTTTAGTTATATAAGTTTGATGAATTAATTCTTTACCTAGAGACTGATAAAATTTTCCAGCTAACTCATAGGCTAAAGCTTCTTCTTGGAGAAAACCGTTTGCTTGAGATTTGGCAATAGAGTTTTCATAATAGTCCATTGCTTCTAGCTTTTGACCCAAAACCTGATACCGTTCTGCCTCCACGAGATAAAATCTATGTAAGTGATTGGTGGGAGCATGAGTAGCCCAAAGTTCCATCTTTTGCTGATTAGCTTGGACTTTTTCTAGAATAGCTTGTTTTTCAGACTCTTTAGCAGTATGATAAATAGCTAAGTGGGCTAAAGAATCGTAAAAATAAAACACTGGAACAACAAACAACCCTGTAACACCACCTAAAGATTTTTCTGCGATCGCAGCATTTTCTACAGCTTTAAAATACTCTCCAAATATGTAAGAGAGCATTAGCTTATTAACAAATAAGTGGTTAATTGTGTAAAGGTCATTTACTTGCTGATGAATTGGCAGCATACTTTGCTCGTCGTAAGCTTGTCCAATTAAACAGTCCACATTTTCAAAACTTCCTTTCAAGTTCAGCACTGTTTGCAAATACACTGAGTTCCAAGTGAAAGCTACTTGTTGGTTAATTTTTTTCAGCGAATCACAATAAGCTATCAGTTCTTTTTCTAAAACCCAAAGTTCCTTACCGAGCCAAAATGAATGGTAGGGATAAATGTAACCACAATAACCAGCATATTCTAAATCTCCAGTTTCCAGACCACTAGAATATCCTGACATTGATGATGTTAATGTCTCTCTAACATGCTCTTTCCAATGCATAACATGGGCACTAACAACCGTCAAAATCTTAGCCTTAAGTTCTTCAGCATTAAATTGTGACACCAAGCTAGAAGCTAATTTTCCAAATTCATAACCAGAATCAATTTCTCCTTGAACTCCACAAAGAAGTAATCCATAAAGACTATAACCATAGGCAGATACAGCCGTATTTCCATAGCTTAAGGACAAATTGACCATTTTACAGACAATAATTGGCATCATTGCCGGCGCAGTTTGAAAAGCCGCGGGGAGAACGCCCATTAAGATTCTCATGGCTGCAACCTTGTTAGGATCGGTCATTAATGGTAAATTAATTAAATCTGCGTAAACGCGCAGCGGCTTGTCGTTAGACATCGCTTTCCCTTTCAAAGAAGCAGCGATTTCATCCATCCCCTGTTGAATATCAGTTGATGTTGGTTCATCTGGAAAATTTATTCCTAATAATTGCAGAATTGATACTGCTATTTGAATGGCTTCCAGTTGCTTGCTTTGAATGATAGAAGCGATAATTTGTACTTCATAGACTTTTACTTTATCTAGAAGGATTTTAGCTTCTTGCTGCACCACCTTAGCCCATTTTTGCATCTGCTCAAAATCACCGCCCAGATAGGCTGCCTCTGCGGCTCCTTCATATAAGCTGATGGTTAAGGTATATTCCGTTTGCCAAGCGTCTATATTTAAAAGTTCTATGCCATTTGTGAAATATTTAAGAGCCGCTTCGTAAGCTGTAGAAGCTTTAGCTTTTTGTCCGGCAATTAAATTTAATCGTGCCAATTCAGTTTTTTCAGATTGTTCTATCAGGTTAACAATACTTACATTCAACTGATTAACAACATCAAAAATATTAGCTTCTATTTCCTCTTTAGGTATATTTTGGAGAAGTAATTGCCCAATTTTTAGGTGAGTAGATTTCTTCAGTTCTTCTGGAATCAACGAATATGCTGCTTGTTGTACTCTATCATGCAAGAACTTGTAACCCACCCGTGAAGTGTCAAAATTTAAATTAACCGCTTCTTCTTGATTAAAAACTAAAGGGATGCGGTAAGCTTCACTTAAAGGCAGAATTAATCCTGCTTGCAAAGCTGAGTGTAAATCATTTGCTGTCAAAGAAGGTGATTTTTCATTGACTATCGATAAAATATCCAGACTAAATCTGTCGCCTATACAAGCTGCTAATTTTAAAACATCTTGGGTGAACTGTGGTAGTTTTTCAACTCTACTGGCAACTAACTCAACTACATTTTTATCGGTAATTCCAATTGCTTGAATATCCTCTAGGCTCCATTGCCATTTAGCATTAGAGAAATCAAACTTTAACAGTTTTTCTTGATGAAGTGCTTGAATTAATTGTGTTATAAAAAATGGGTTTCCACCTGTTTTGTTACAAATTAACTCAGCTAACTTAACAATTTTTCTGTTAAAATTTCCAGTTTCTTCATCCTGGTTAACCTCTGTTTTTTGAAGAGTTTCGGCAACTAGCTGAGTTACATTATCTAAATTTAAAGGTTCCAATACAAGACTATTAACAACCGTGCCACTATTTTTAATTTCTTCTACCTTTTGGATTAAAGGATGTGCTGAACTAACTTCATTATCTCTATATGCACCAATAAACAAAAAGTATTTGCTATCAGTATCAGTTATGAGCAGTTGAATTAGATTTAAAGTAGCTGAATCTGCCCATTGTAAATCATCTAAAAATATGACTAAGGGGTGTTCTTTTTGAGTAAAAACTTGGATAAATTCTTTAAAAACATGATTGAAACGATTTTGTGATTCTGTTGCCCCAATTTGGGCAACTTCTGGCTGTGTACCGATGATTAATTCTACTTCTGGAATTACATCAGTAATAACTTTTCCATTTGTTCCTAAAGCTGATAGTATTTTACTACGCCATATTTCTATTTTTTCATGATTCTCGGTCAGCAAATACCGCATTAAATATGCAAAAGCTTGAATTAAAGAAGCATAAGGTATATTTCGCTTTAACTGGTCAAATTTACCAGAAATAAAGTACCCTTGTCTGCGAGTAATGGGTTTATTAACTTCGTTGACTAGAACTGATTTGCCAATTCCAGAATAACCAGAAACTAGCATCATTTCACTAGTTCCAGATGTAACTCGCTCAAATGCAGCTAAAAGTTTATTAACTTGTTCTTCACGACCATATAATTTTTGAGGAATTAATAACTGACTCAATATATCTAAACGACCTGGAACAAAATCAGTAATGATTCCCTTCGTTTCTAACTGCTTGAGACATAATTCTAAATCAGCTAATAATCCTGTAGCACTTTGATATCTATCTTCTGCATTTTTCGCTATCAGCTTCATCACAATTTCAGAGACAGCAGTAGGAATTTGTGAATTTAACGATTGCGGATTTATCGCTTGAACTGCAATGTGACTATAAACTACTTCTAGAGGGTCTTGGCTAAAAAATGGTATTTTATCAGTGAGCATTTCATATAAAGTCACGCCAAGAGAATAAAAGTCGGTGCGGTAATCAAGAATGCGATTCATTCTCCCAGTTTGTTCAGGAGACATATAGGCAAGTGTGCCTTCAACGCAGTTAGGATTATTAAATTGGGGATTTTCCTTATTGAGACGCGAGGCTATACCAAAATCAGCGAGTTTAACAATACCCGTCTGAAAGTTAATTATGATGTTATGAGGTTTGATATCTTTATGAATAATCTGGTTATTATGCAAATAATCTAAAGCTTTAGTCAGTTGAATAGCAATCTTTAAATGGTTAATTAAGTCAAGTTTTTTTGTTTGCAGCAGTTGAGCTAAAGACTGACCACCAAAGTCTTCTAACAAAAGTCCTACACGGTTTTGAAAAGTTTCTAGACTGATAGCTTTAACTATATTGGGATGGTCTAAACCTTGCTGAATTTGATACTCATTTTTAAGGCGAGTAAAGGCTTCAAGGGTCGGATATTCATTTTTAAGCAGCTTGAGGATAACTCGCTGTTGTGTCTTTGGCGTTTGTGCTTGATAAATAATTGTTTGGATTCCTTCGTGGAGGGTCGAGTTGATTTGGTATCCAGTACGATTTGGCATTGATTTTTGACTATAGAGTTATAAAATTAGCATCACCCCTGTTATATTCTGAAAGGGGTTCTAGTTTAATTATTCCCAGTACGTAGAAAATTATTAACATTCTGCTTCAGTATCCAAGGGTTGTAAATTAAAAAGCGATTATTTCCTTGTAACGGAAACTAATGCCTAAAATATGATTGTAACTTTTATGCCAACCGCAGAGAAGGACACTTCTGTAAAAATGCAGATGCCTTATTATGGGCATCTAAATTATGAGTATGCGTTGGCGTAGGTCGAATAATGCCACCAAATAGGTCATCCAACCCGTAGGGTGTGAAAAATTGCCATTGTCCTTGGGTATTTAGTCGAACTCCCACAGCCGTAGCGGTGTGCAGCCAATGTGTGATGCCATCCTCTGTACTAGTATAAGGTCTGCTACCAAAGCGCCAGCGAGCAAAACTGGCTTGATTTTTGACATCAAACTTGTCATGAGGAAATTGTTCTGTGAGAGTCGCCTTTGCCGCTAGTTCTTGAGAACGGTTCCCTTCTATATCAAAGAATGCAATATCGAAATCTTTAATACCTAACCCACAATCATTACCAAAAATTGAAGACCAAACGGTGTTTCGGACTGCACCCCCGGCTAACCACCAGTTAGGTAGATTTAGTTGAGCGATCGCAGATAATACTGTATTAATACGTGTATCAGCTAAAATCATCTGTAGACGAGTGTTACTATTCATATCAAATTCCTGGGATTGTCAAGTAAAAGATGAAAATATTATCATTCAGATTTTATTAAACTTACGGTGTTGATAGTCCTGTTGTGACACTTTGCAGGTCAATGTTTCTCAGGAGAAGTTCTGTAGTCATAGTATAAAGAAAACAGGTTGCACAGAAGGTTAAATTGTGAATTGAGAATTGAGAATTTTTATTTATGGAAGATTTATTTGCGCGACTAGAACGCACACTCAATCCTGAACTGCCTTCCCTAACAGAGTCACAACAAAAACTCCTCCAAGAACTCAGTATTGATGAAAATAAACCCGGTACGATTCTACATGACTTTCAAACTTTGATAGATTTCTTACAACCAAATGGAGTAGAAGTTAGTAGTGTTAATAATCTTCTACCGCTAAAAGTACTATCAGAAGTCAATTCTCGGTTAAGTTGCTCAATTGAAATTAAACTCAAACGCCCCGTACAGAAATCATACCCTTACATTAATGGACTATATTTGTTATTACGCAGTTCTGGAATAGCCCAAATTAGATCCCAAGGGAAGAAGCAGGTTTTAGTTTTAGACGCAGCAACTTTGCAATCATGGTCAAGCCTCAATCCAACCGAACGCTATTTCAACTTATTAGAAGCCTGGTTGATTTGGGGAAATAGCGAAGTTTTGGGCGAACATCAAGATTCATTAGGGAATTTATTTAGATGTATTCAACTTTGGCCTCGCGTTCCAGATAAAGGTTTAAAATTTGCTAAATATGAAGACCAAAACAATATTAGTTATTACCCTGGTCTGCATAATATTGCCCTGTTAGAGTTATTTGGATTGTTATTTATCAAACATGGAAAACCACAAGAAGGCAAGGGCTGGCGCATTACTAGTTTACAACGCTTACCCTTTGGTGATGCTCTGTTGCAATTCCTCTTTCCATTAGGTATACGAGGAGAATTACAGGATGATGTAAATATAAATTTTGGAAAATTGCAGTCACACTTTCAACCATTTTTTCCAGAATGGGAGCATAATTTACTTGTTCCTAAGCAAGGCTTCACCGATGGTATTTATATTTTCAAAGTATCCCTTTTTAAGGCTTGGCGACGCATTGCCATACCAGCAAAAAAACCATTAAGTTGGCTAGCAGAGATAATTCTCGATGCTTTTGACTTTGATTACGATCACTTGTACGAGTTTAGTTATAAAGACCATTTTGGCCGCATCATAAAAATTGGTCATGCCTATATGGAAACACCCCCATTTGCCGACCAAGTGCAGATAGGTGATTTGTCTCTAGAACCAGGTGGTAAAATGACCTATCTTTATGATTTTGGTGACAACTGGAAATTTGATGTGCAGTTAGAAGTAATTAATCCACCTGATAATAAAATCAAGAAACCGAAGATTTTAGAAGTTCACGGAAATGCACCTCAACAGTATTGGAGTGAGGATGATGAATTGGATGAAAATGAAGGATGAGGAAGATTTAGGGAAGTGGAGAGAATAAAAATTTCCTTGTGTCCCCGTGTCTTCTGTTTGTGTCTACTAAAACCCGCTTTAAGATTGAAATAGTTTTAGTTACAATAAAGTGTTACAAATTGTCAGGAGATAAAAGCTGTGAATATTCCATATACTGGAGGTTGTCAATGTGGATATATTCGTTATGAAATTCATGCTCAACCTTTAACTCTATATCTATGCCACTGTAAGGAGTGTCAGAAACAATCTTCTAGTGCTTTTGGAATGTCTCTTACCGTACCACGAGATGCTGTTGTGATTGTTCAGGGAAAACCGAAAGCTTGGACTCGGAAAAGTGATAGCGGACGTGAAGTAAATAATCTGTTCTGTGGCGACTGCGGAACGCGATTGTTTCATGAACGGACTTACAGCCCAAATACTATCAATGTCAAAGCTGGAACCTTAGATGATACAAGTTGGTTACGCCCAGTGGGTAACATTTGGACAGGCAGCGCCCAATCATGGGTGATAATTTCAGATCAATTGCTCAACTATGATGGGCAACCAGAGGATACGCAGGCTTTATGGGAAAAATGGAAACAACAACATCCATAAATCCATAACTCCTAATATTAGATATCATACTCCTGATACTTAAATCAATGCCCTTGGTTGTTAGTCTAACTCATGACTGTACCAAAGGAGATAATGATAATATTTTATCAGAAAAGTGGTTTAATGAACATATGAAATTATTTAAAAAAGTAATAGTTAACTCAAATTATAAGTTCAGCTTGTGTATCATATATATTTCCACTTGTCTGCAAATCATTTATAAAGCTAACACACTATTAATATTTCACATGAAAACTTACTGGATATTTTCAATCAAGTAATTTAAGTGAAACTGGATAAGTAAGACGATTTTGGTTCATTTTCAACACTTTTAACAGTTATTTCTAGACAAGCTTGATGAAAAACGATACACCGCCAGAATTGAACCCAGACCCAGAAATTGGGCGCTTGATTGATGAGGTAATGTCTTCATCTCTGACTGATGAACAGTACCGCAAAAAGATGCAGCGACGCAAAGAAGTGCAAGACAAGCGTATAGCAGAAGCTGTACCAGAAAAAGGGTTAATTATTGTAAATACTGGTAACGGTAAAGGTAAAACCACTGCGGCTTTGGGGATGGTGTTGCGATCGCTCGGTCATGGGTATAAAGTAGCGATCGTTCAATTCATCAAAGGTAGCTGGGAACCTTCCGAAAAAAGGGTTTTCAGTTATTGGGAAGACCAGATAGAATTTCACGCAATGGGCGAAGGCTTTACCTGGGAAACTCAAGACCGCGATCGCGATCTTGACAAAGCTAGCGCCGCCTGGGAAAAATCATTAGAATACATCCGCAATCCAGACTTTCAACTGGTATTGTTAGACGAAATCAATATCGCCCTCAAAATGGCTTACTTACCAGTAGAAGACGTTTTAGCAGGTTTGGCGCAAAAACCCGCTAACAAGCACGTTATTCTCACAGGTAGAGGCGCACCACCTGCTTTAATTGAGCGTGCTGACTTAGTAACTGAAATGACCCTAGTTAAGCACCCTTTCCGCGATCAAGGTGTGAAAGCACAACCGGGAATTGAGTATTGAACTGGGGACTGGGGACTGGGGACTGGGGACTGGGGACTGGGGACTGGGGACTGGGAAGATTTAGATGGGGATTCAGACCGCAACCAAATCTTAAAATAATTTCTTGCCAAGTCCCGGAGCGCTTATTCCTTTGTGATCTCATGTCCGCTTAATTACTTATTAAACCCGAAGAACCCCACCCCGCCAAAGCTACGCTTTGTCTCCCCTCCCCGCAAGTCTACGGTATATACACAAGTCTGAAGTGGCTTAAGAATCTGGGTTTTACCCCACCCTAACCACTGCCCGAATTCAATAAACGACCGCCCGAATTCAATAAACGACCGCCCGAATTCAAT
>NZ_JAVRBM010000085.1:0-38782 GCF_034531255.1 Nostoc sp. ChiQUE01b
TGTTTCCCAAATCACCCTCTCTAGTGCCTAATTTTTAAACACCTACCCTTGAAAGGGGGAGCAGGGGAGGCAGGGGGAGCAGGGGGAGAGAAAAAGGTTTATCCCAAGTGTATTGCCTTAAAAAGGAGAGCTACTGCCTTCATTGGTGTCAACTTAAGCCCAAAACCCTTTAAAATCTCGTTTCCTCGAAGAGTGGAAATGCTTGTCATTGGGCTGCTGCCGGAAGTCTTGAGGTGGCAGCCCCCCTATTAGGCATTCCCAGTCGGGGACTCTTAACGAGCAAATCTATCAAAGCTTCAAAAATCTCATGGGGCATGTTGGCATTGTTTAAGGAGCCACGAAAACAATATTGTTCACCCTACTTACAGATGAGAAAAACACCAGTTATTATGACTCAATACTGATTATTGTAAAAAAGCTTGTATATTAGCACAGTAAACAACGCTTGAGATCCTAACAGAGGAATAAAAAATGCTGGAATTATTGGGTTCAGGTTTGGTGTCGCTTTGGCTGGAAATGGCTGGGGTACAAATCAAGCCTCTAGATGCCTTAGATGCTTTGACTTGGCAAAGTAGCCCTGGCTTGGTTCTTGCCCCCGATCCCAATCCAGCTGGGGCGACTACGGTGCAAGAATATTTGAAAAAGCTGATAACATCAAAACTGGTGGCGCAAAATCTGGCTGAGAGTCAGGGAATTTGGATGCAGTCGGGGCCAATGCTGATGGCAAATCACCAAGGTACGACTCCTCTGCCGGCTGCTTCTTTAACTAAAATTGCCACTTCACTAGTTACTTTGAAAACTTGGGGGCCAGATTACCAATTTGATACTTTGGTGAGTGTGACTGGGCCTGTGGTAAATGGAGTTGTGCAGGGCGATTTGGTGGTTACTGGCCGTGGCGATCCTTTGTTTGTTTGGGAAGAAGCGATCGCTCTTGGTAATACTCTCAATCAAATGGGCATCAAGCAAGTAAAGGGGAATTTAATTATTACTGGCAGTTTTGCCATGAATTTCCAACGTCAGCCAATGCTAGCAGGTCTAATGCTCAAGCAAACACTAAATTATGCGACTTGGGGACGCCCTGCGATTTATACACACTCAATTATGCCCAAGGGAACACCCAAACCTCAAGTTCTGATTGCGGGTGCGGTGAAAGTTGAGGCGCAACCAAACCCTCAACAAACTTTGTTACTGCGTCATCGCTCATTGCCCTTGAAGCAACTAATCAAGGAAATGAACGTTTACAGTAACAACGATATGGCAGAGATGCTGGCAGACTCAGTAGGAGGAGCAACTGTAGTACGATCAACTGCTGCTCACCTTGCTAGGGTGCCACAAGTGGAAATTCAGTTAATCAATGGTTCTGGATTGGGGCCGGAAAATCGCATTTCCCCCAGAGCTGCTTGTGCGATGTTGATGGCTATTCAAGCTGAGGCATCTGCCCATCAACTAAATTTGGCTGACTTATTCCCCATGTCTGGATTTGATCACCGGGGGACACTACACGCCAGACATATTCCCCTGGCGACTGTGATCAAAACTGGCACTCTCCGGGATGTAAGCGCTTTAGCGGGAGTGATGCCCACACGCGATCGCGGTTTGGTTTGGTTTGCTATTATCAACCGGGGGACAAATGTCTGGGGTTTGCGGACTGGACAAGACCAACTTTTGCAAAGTGTTGTTAAACAATTACAACTACCTCCAACCGTTCCTATTGCCCTGACTCCCCACTCAGCCATCAACTCTTTACCTCAGCTAGGCACAGCTAGTCGAAATGAAATCTTATACAAAAGTTAGTTGATCCATAGTCTAGAGTTATACCAATTCGCAATTCGCAATGACGCTCGTTCGCCCTTGGCGTCTCCCCTTGGGAGAAGACTCGCTAACGCTGCGAAGAGAGCAATTCGCAATTAAGAAACCTAGATGGAGTAAGACTTTGGTGATTGATATCTGTTGCCTCATTTTGGAGAATTGGTATTAGAACAGAGAGCGGACTAATCTGATTGGCAATCCAAAAGTTTTATTCATGGGTAAAAACCGAACTTGTAAAGGGTAAATGTCCATAATAGCTTTTGGGTTAAATTTTCTATTAAGTTGATTACAGGTAGTTCGCAAAATGCCCTAACCCCAGTAGTGGAAAGAGCAGGCGAAACCTGAAATAAAAATAACTGTAAATAGATTTGTCACGACTGAGCAACAATTAGGCTGATAAATTAGGTTGTGATTATGCGATTTCCCAAATTATCTCGGTCTTTACGTCAACTCACTACTCATGTTTTAGCGATCGCGCTAGGAGTTGTGCTAGCGGTTAGCACATTGCAGGTGTTACCCTCCCAAGCCGAACCAGCACCCACAATAACTGCTCTTGATACTTCAAATCTAATTGCTCAACGGCAATCACCAACCACTGCTGCGATCGGTAGCACTAGCTTTGTCACAGCAGCAGTGAATCGTGTTGGTTCAGCAGTTGTTCGCATTGATACTGAGCGGACAATTACTCGTCGCGTCGATCCATTTATGGAAGATCCCTTTTTCCGTCGGTTTTTTGGTGACGGTTTCTCTCAACAGATTCCTTCTGAACAGTTACGCGGTTTAGGCTCAGGTTTTATTCTTGACAAGAGCGGGTTAGTTTTGACTAATGCTCATGTAGTCGATAAAGCTGATAAAGTAACAGTTCGGCTCAAAGATGGCCGCACCTTTGAAGGGAAAGTTCAGGGTATTGATGAAGTCACAGATTTGGCAGTAGTCAAGATTAACGCTGGTAACGATTTACCAGTGGCGCCCTTGGGTTCTTCCACCAATGTTCAAGTAGGAGACTGGGCGATCGCAGTCGGTAATCCTTTGGGATTCGATAATACTGTTACCTTGGGAATTGTCAGTACCCTCAAACGTTCCAGCGCCCAAGTCGGCATTAGTGACAAACGTTTGGATTTCATTCAGACAGACGCTGCTATTAACCCTGGTAACTCTGGCGGGCCACTATTGAATGGTCAAGGTGAAGTAATTGGTATTAACACAGCCATTCGCCCTGATGCGATGGGTATTGGGTTTGCGATTCCTATTGATAAAGCCAAAGCGATCGCCGCGCAACTGCAACGTGATGGCAAAGTTGCTCACCCCTATCTAGGTGTGCAAATGCTAACTTTGACACCCGATCTCGCCAAGCTAAATAACACCGATCCCAACTCTCCTATTCAGATACCAGAAATCAATGGTGTTTTTGTTATGCGAGTTGTCCCCAATTCTCCAGCCGCATCTGCAGGTATCCGGCGCGGGGATGTGATTCTTCAAGTTGATGGTAAAGCTATTACCAGTGCTGAACAATTACAGAATGTTGTGGAAGACAGTCGCCTTGGTCAAGTATTACAAGTAAAAGTGCAACGAGGTAATAAGACAGAGCAGCTTTCAGTACGCACAGCCGAGTTGCAAAATGCTTCGTAGGGGCAATATCGAAATGAAAAAGCAGGGGGGAAGGGAGCAAGGGAGCCTTCACGCCACTTGCGGGTGAGGTTTGTACCAAAGAGTCCCCTCTTCTCCTTGCCCCCTGCAAGAACTGCCTCTTATAAATCAATACGCTTGGGTTAAAGCTAAAACTCTTTGTCAAAGTCTATGTGCATATAGATTTGAGGCTTTTTTATGGTTACTTTTTGTCTAAGTCCCATTAGTTAGATCCACTAACTGCCGATGTTCTTCTTGAGTTAGGTTAACAGTATATTTAACTGACATAGTGTGAAAAGTTTCTTTTAGACTAGATTCACACTTAGAAGCTCACCTGTCAAAATAAAGTTGGTTGACTACTACTAAGTAATATTAAAATTTCGGTTACAATAATGCTGCATTAACTGTTATCGAATCTGGGAACGATAACACTAAAAATGTCTACTGTAAAGTGGTGGATGCCGTTGTTGCAGTTTTTCCCAACAAAAAGCTGCTGCTACCTTGCTATTACTTTACCCAAGCCGGAGTTCTCATGGAGAAAGTCCGACTCTACAAGCTTCCTGCCTAAGTGGCTATCAAAGGAATCAAGCTTTTGTCTAAGAGTAGCAAACGTGGTTAATGCGAGGTAATTACGCAGATGGCGGTGACAACAAAGGTAGTCCCAGCAGCTTTTGGCTTAGGGATAGCGGGTATTACAGTTTGCCCATTCCGATTAATATCGGAAAAAGTAGCTTAGGGATATTTGTCCGTAAAATTACTAACTGTAGACAAATAATGGTTTTTGAATCAAGCAACCTAACCTATGCCAGCGAATTCCTGGCCCGAAGAAGATTCTTATCAAGAGCTTGATCCGCTCAACTCCTTGTTGTCTGACCTATCAGTAGATGAGGAGTCAGTGTTAGAGACAGATTCTATGTCTCTACCATCCCGGTTTCAAGGTCGTAGAGGCAAAGCAGCTCTAGTCTTGACTATCGTCTGGAGTGGCACGATCGCTCTACATTTAGTTTCTTGGGCTTCCATATTTATTCTAGGACTGACCACCATTCTAGGATTTCATGCTTTGGTGGTAGTGTTTACTAAATCCCGTCGCTATCCAAAAGAAATACAGGGAGATTTGCCTTCGGTATCTGTGCTAGTGGCTGCGAAAAATGAGGAAGCGGTAATTGCTAAATTAGTCAAAAATCTTTGTAATCTGGAATATCCAGGTGGGCAGTACGAAATTTGGATAATTGATGATCGCAGCAGTGATAGCACGCCACGTTTATTAGCAGAACTCCAACAGAAACACGACCAACTAAAAGTACTAAGGCGTTCAGCAGAAGCTACTGGTGGCAAATCGGGGGCGTTGAATCAGGTATTGCCGCTGACAAAGGGCGACATTATAGCAGTATTTGATGCTGATGCACAAGTAACACCAGACTTGCTGCAACAGGTAATACCTTTGTTTCAAAGAGAAAACGTGGGGGCGGTGCAGGTGCGAAAAGCGATCGCCAACGCTAAAGAAAATTTTTGGACTAAGGGTCAAATGGCCGAAATGGCACTTGATACCTGGTTTCAACAACAGCGGACTGCCCTTGGTGGCATTGGCGAACTGCGGGGCAATGGTCAATTTGTCCGGCGTTCAGCCTTGGAAAGCTGCGGTGGCTGGAATGAGGAAACCATTACCGATGATTTGGATTTGACAATCCGCTTACATTTGGACAAATGGGATATTGAGTGTGTTTTTCATCCAGCAGTGCAAGAAGAAGGAGTGACGAGTGCAGTTTCACTCTGGCATCAGCGCAACCGTTGGGCAGAAGGCGGATATCAACGCTATTTGGATTATTGGGATTTAATTCTCAAAAACCGCATGGGAGGGCGCAAAAGCTGGGATTTGCTGATTTTTCTGCTGATTATGTATATCTTACCGACAGCAACAATACCAGATTTATTAATGGCGATCGCTCGTCATCGTCCACCAATTTTAAGTCCGATCACAGGCTTGTCCATTTCTATGTCGATGGTAGGGATGTTTACAGGTCTGAAGCGGGTACGTCAAGATCAAAAATTCCCACTTTCTACATTTCTTATGATGCTGGTGCAAACCCTGCGTGGCAATTTATATATGTTGCACTGGTTAGTCGTCATGAGCAGTACTACTGCCCGGATGTCGGTAAGACCAAAGCGCCTGAAATGGGTGAAAACCTTGCATACGGGGAATGGGGAATAGCCCCTTTGGGGAATTAAAAATAAGAGAGGCAAGAGGCAGGAGGAATAATGCCCTCTGCCTCCTGCCTTTTTCACTGTAGACCTTTATAGCAGTCGAAGCATAGGTTAAGACTATGTTGGTTGCTGAAACCTTTGATAATACTGAGTTTCTACTCAGCACGGGCTAAACGCCCCGCTATCGCTAACAGCACGGGCTAAACGCCCCGCTTCCGCTAACAGCACTTTGCTATATATCTTTGAAGAACTTCGCCACTGATATAGGACTAGTATTTGATTTCGGAAAAAACTCCGTACATTTGAAGAGTGGCAAAATCAAAGGTAGTGTGTCGGAGAAACCACTCAAACATCCATTTGAGATCAGAGAACGAAGGAATCAAAGCACAGAAACGCCGCACCCAGGTTTTAGCTTGTAACCAAATATCCTCAATTGGATTTTGTGATGGGCAATTAGGGGCTTTAGTGTTCGCAATGAATTTTCCACTGCTCTTGAGACAAACCAAGGTTGATCGATACATACCTCAGTATTATCTCGTAGTTTTTTTCAGAAATCAAATATGATTGCTATACCAATGAAAGTTTTAGGGTTAATCCTGCCAGTCCTGTTGCTGCTATGCAGTCCTGCGATGGCAGTTGAGCTTAAAGGACAAAATATTGATGGTCAAAAGCTGCCTGCTAGAGCTTATTACTATGCAACTGGTGGAGTCTACAAAGTTCACGTGCGCTTTCACAACAAACGAGCCACAATTTACTTTGACGATGGCAACCAAACAACTATACAGTTGAACCAGCAAGCGATCGCTGACTCAAAGAATATTGAAGGTTTTGGAAAACTAGGACAATATTCTTTAAATAAAATATTCAGTGTTGGGTTGATGTATGACAATAATTGGTTTGGCAGCAGTGATAGTCAATTCCAACTGTCTAATCCGCTAGATGGGTTGTGGAAAATTAGTTTGGAGTGAATACTCATCCGACTTTAAAAATTTTCAAAATCCTGAGCATGATTTAAGTAGGATTGCTATAGGACTATGATTTGATTGCGTGAAAAAACTCCCTACAACTCGAAAAGCCTTCAGCCCTACTCCCTACTCCCCAACTACGTAGATAATTTCAGAAATCAAATATGATTCCTATATATATGTGAACATAATAATTACATAAATGAAAGTTGGCATTCAAAATACAGTAGAAATTCTAGAGCAAGTTCACCAATTAGAGTCCACATTAGGTCTTAAAAATGAAGCCTGCCGTTCTAAATTTTTGATTCATCCTGACTTCACTTCAAAAGTTTTTTTGTTTTTGCATGGTTTTACAGCAGGCCCTTACCAGTTCGAGCCGCTTGGTAAAGCCTTCTTTAACACGGGATATAACGTTCTAATTCCTTTACAACCCGGTCATGGACGCTCAGGTGACTGGAAGTCTCAAAATCCTCCACCCCTGCCAACAGATATTAAGATTTATCAAAAATTTGTAATCGAATGGTTACAGATTGCCAAAACGCTAGGGCAACAAGTTGTAATTGGTGGATTATCAACAGGTGGAACTTTAGCTGCTTGGTTAGCTTTAGAGTATCCTCAAGAGATTGACCGCACCTTATTGTTCACGCCTTATTTAGGTAGCCGCTACTTAATATTCGATCAATTGATCAAAATTCTGCCAATTTACTTTGAATGGTTCAACAAAGATGCACCTGGGAATTTTGGTTATAAAGGTTTTCGTCTCAAGGCTTTACGGATATTTCTGGAATTGGGATATCAGGTTTTAGACAAGTCTCAAGGCTGTGTTTCTGCCCCAATTTTAATGGTATGTAGTGAGGCAGATAGTGCTGTTAGTCGGTCGAAACAGCAGGATTTTTTCCGAAGAGTACTTAGGCAGCAACCAAAATCTTGGTATTACTGTTTCGATGATTCGCTTCACATTGAACACCGAATGATGACAAAATTGGAAGACAATGATTATGAGGAACTAGTAATTACCCTTAGTAAAGCATTTGTTGAGAGTGATTTAACTTGGGTAGAGTTTGAGCAAATGGCAAAGCGGATAGCGCAGGGGCAACCTCATGACCAAATCATGCAAGAACTCAACTTTGATGAACAAGTTTTTCCACAGCTATCTGCAATGATGACTCAAGGTTTTGGCTGTGAGCATCTTAAATGTATCAATCCAGATTTCTAATGAGTATCCCAATTTTGCAAAAAATCGTTTTTTGTGTAAAACATGATACTTATAGCAAGGGACTGAGGACTGGGTGAAAAGTTTTTTGGTGTCTAAGTTTTATCATTTCTTGATGTCCTAACCACCAAGGCTTGTGCTATATCTTCAAATTATAAAAAAGGAAAAATTTCTTGGGGAGCGTCGGTAAAGAATGCTTGCATATTGATGTCTGCCCTAATTGCTGTAGGTGTGTAAAACAAAATTAGTATCGCTAAAAACATTGCATTTGACTTTAGCAACTACGCTCTAGCCCACGTATAAGTGATGAACCTACCGAAATTTTACCTTGAAGTCTCCAGCAACTGCGTAGGCGTAGCCCGTCGTAGACATCGCTATACCTATCGGTAAAAGTCAGCGCCAGTTTTTTCAGTTACTAACATCATATCTGCTTGATTACTTATTAAACTATTGAAATTTTATATAAGGATATCTAAGTTTTCCCGGCTTAGATATCCACTAGCAACATAACCTACATTTAATAGATTGTTATCCCTATTATAATTACTAGTTTTTATTTTTAAATCGTTCTTGAGACAGTTATAAATTCGTCCTTAAGTTGGATGTCAAAATTAGATATATATCTTTATATAATATAGTTGCAAATTTAATTAAAGTTTTTGTGTACAAGAGAAAGTTACTTGTATAATCATACCCTCCTAAATAGTTACTAAATAAAGTTGTCTGATTTTTACGTTAAGCTTTTATATTGAGCCTAACTTATCAAGTTGAATTAGCGATCGCAAGAATAAAACATCAGCTATGTGCAGGTGCGTTACACCGGGTTAACGCACCCTACTTTCTAAGACAAGTTAGCAATGCTAGAGTTTTCTAAACTTGCTACTAATTTCACTCCAAACTCTTCCTCAAACACTCCTTTTTTATAATCTAAGCTCCAAAGTTCTAAAGCACAATCATCATCTGATTGAGATGGAGAAATTAGCAGGTTGACCTGCCTAAGTTGTGGATAATACTCACATTGCACTTGAGCAACTGCACCAATTTGTCGTCTATCTAATGCTACTGCCAATCTTAAAATCGCACTTAATTGACTAACAATCTGTCGGTGTTCTTTAGTCAGCAAACTCTGGTAGTTTTCATGTTTTTTCTTGGGCGGCGATTTGCGATGATAACGCGCTATATTGGCAATAATTTCAATCTCGGTTTCTGTATAACCGAGTAATTCTCCATTGCGAATTAGATAGTAAGAATGCTTGTGGTGAGACGAATGGCTGATATAATGACCGCAATTGTGTAATATGGTTGCTGCCCACAGCATTTGTCGCTCGTCAGTTCCCCAGTGATGTAGACTACCTTGAGTTTGGTCAAATAAACCCTCGGCAAATTTTGCCACGCGATCGCTATATTCTAAATTGATGTGGTATTTATCCGCCAGTTTGAGAACATTTCGTTCCCGAATTGAACTTTGGTAGCGTAGCTTATCTTCAATTAAACCGTGGGTTAACATCCAGTCTACGATTACGCCTTCCCTCAGAGAACGCTCACAAACTGTAATCGATTCACTACTCAAAAGGGTCATTGCTTCCTGTAATATGACTGCCCCAGCGAGGATAACTTCAGGGCGCTTCTCTGGCATACCGGGAATCTCAGCCCTTTCGGAATTACTTAGTTTCCGCAAGCGATTTACCAACTCTTGCAAGTCTTTAAAACTAAATTGGTAGCCATTGAGAGTGGAAGGAATAACACCCGACTTTTCTCGTGCATGAATCATTGCCAGGGTTTCAATTGTGCCCGCCGTACCCACCAAACGCGGAGATTCCCCTAACTCTAGGTTTGCTAAGACTTCTTCTACAGAACGTTCCAACATCCCGCGTGCATAAGCTTGCAGATACTGAAACTCAGTGTTACTAATGGGATCAGTAGTGATTAACTCGCTAGTGAGTCGCACTGCACCAACTTTCGTACTCGTGAGAATGCGGGCTTGCTGACTATCACCTAAAATCAATTCTGTGGAACCACCGCCAATATCAATAATGGTATGAGGCTGGTTGTTAAATTCCATGCCCGACAGCACACCAAGATAGATTCGCCGCGCTTCTTCTTGACCAGAAATCAAGTTAACG
Organism: Nostoc sp. ChiQUE01b; assembly: GCF_034531255.1. Taxonomy (NCBI): domain Bacteria; kingdom Bacillati; phylum Cyanobacteriota; class Cyanophyceae; order Nostocales; family Nostocaceae; genus Nostoc; species Nostoc sp. ChiQUE01b. The sequence continues at coordinate 9,939 of NZ_JAVRBM010000085.1, forward strand.
CTTAAACCCAACTCCGTTTCTATTGTGTGCAAAAAATCTTTACCATTGGGGGCTTCTCGCACAGCACTAGTCGCCACAGCAATGATAGTTTCAGCATTGATAGTTTTGGCAACTTCTTGAAAGCGTCCTAAAGCCGCGATCGCCTTTTCAATTATCTCTGGTTTAAGTTCCCCAGTCTTAAGATTGCGATCGCCAAGCCTCACAGTTTCCTTTTCTCTAGCAATAATGCTGAAAGCTGGTAGTGTGGGGTCAATCTTGACTACTACCATGTGTAGAGAATTTGTTCCCAGGTCAATGGCAGCAATAATCCGATGTTGCTTAGATGGTTGAGTAGGAACACTCTCCCAGCTAGAAACTAAATTCAGCATCTAGTTTTCTCTCTTTATAAGAAATGATGGCAAACGGTGATACGTCGGGGTAGCTAGCACTGATATTTACGACAACACACTTGCTCAGACTAAGTGCTGTTAGCGGTAGCAGAGCGTTGAGCCAGTGCTGAATATTGAGTAAATTAAAAAATACTCAGCATTCGCAACTCAGCTTGGTCGAGGGTAACTGAGCTATGTATATTTACCCTACTATTTATAACCGTAGTGACTATTTAAAGATATTTTAAAGTTGCCACTTTGGTTTATGTTTTTACAAATAACAAATAACGTTATTCTATAGATGTAAAGAAGTGTGAATTAGAGAATAGGGAATAGGGAATAGGGAATGGGGAATGGGGCATAGAAACAAAGAAGCAAGAAAAGAAATGCCCAATGCCCAATGCCCAATGCCCTTCAGGAGTGCTGAGTGCTGAGTGGGGAATCTCACTTCTTTACTCTTTACTCAGCACTCGGAACTCGAAACTCAGAACTGTTTTGCCCCCTGCCCCCTCAATCCTATGCTAACGATGCCAGAACGCCCCCAAGAACCAATTTGGCTTGTAATTATCCGGCTTTTGCGCTGGCATAAACCAGAAGGGCGATTAATTTTAATGATTCCTGCCCTTTGGGCTGTGTTTTTGGCAGCTTCAGGGAAACCGCCTTTACCTCTAGTTGGTGTGATTATATTGGGTACTTTGGCCACGAGTGCGACTGGGTGTGTTGTGAATGATTTGTGGGATCGGAATATTGATCCAGAAGTGGAGAGAACACGCGATCGCCCCCTCGCTTCTCGCGCCTTATCTGTGAAAGTTGGGATTGTAGTCGCGATCGTCTCTTTAGCGTGTGCAGCAGTCTTGGCTTTTTATCTTAACCCCTTGAGTTTCTGGTTATGCGTGGCAGCAGTGCCTGTAATTTTGCTTTATCCAGGTGCAAAGCGGGTGTTTCCTATACCGCAACTAGTGCTTTCCATCGCTTGGGGTTTTGGGGTATTGATTAGCTGGAGTGCAGTAACACAAACCATTTCTCAAGCAACTTGGTTACTTTGGGGTGCGACTGTACTGTGGACATTGGGATTTGATACAGTTTACGCCATGAGCGACAAGGAAGACGATCGCCGCATTGGTGTTAATTCTAGCGCCCTATTTTTTGGTAATTATGCCCCTCTAGCCATTGGAATTTTCTTTGCTGGCACAATCTTGTTATTGTCTTGGTTAGGTGTAGTTATACATCTGCACTTAGCCTTCTGGATTAGCCTTGCAGTTGCTACTATCGGATGGGTTTGGCAGTCTCTGCGATTAAGAGAGCAATACTTACCTAATTCTGCTTATGGTAAGATGTTCCGGCAAAATGTGTGGATTGGTTTTATTTTACTTGCTGGGATGATTGCTGGATCTTTTTAAGAATTCAGGAGGCAAGAGGCAGAAGGCATTTTGAAGTAATTTTTCTAAAGCTAGATAGCTTTTCGCAGGAATCAGACTTGGCATCATACAAACTGAGTTAATGCGAGTTCGCGTTGAAGTGTATACTAACGTTTGACGATAGTAACGCAAAGCGATAGTATTGTGATTGTTAGTTTTAAATCTGAAGAGACAAAGCTTATCTTTGACGGCTCTACCGAAAAATTGGGTTTAAAGCCCCGTCGTTCTACGACGGCTTTCAATTAATTAGTGTAACAATATACTAATGATAGTGGAAAGGTAATTAACCACTTAAAAAACCTAGCTGTCGAAAGACAAAGCACTGAACCTTGATAATTGAATCTATGCGGTTCTACTGCATTATTCTAGTTTCCTTCTAGCAGTAGGTGAAAGATTCATAGGGGCTAGACGACTCAGAATTTTGGAACAAATTGTTTCAAACTAAACAAGACTTGCAGCAATGCAACTACCGAGGGGCACTCGGAAAGTTAACGCTTGGGGAGAATCCCACCTCTGCTCTAGATGACGCAAGGACTCTAGGTTAAGTGGTTTCGTTGAACCAAGAATCCCCGTCGATTTATCGCGGAGAGTGTCAAATCTTCTCAGTATCCGCCCAATATCCAAAAAACTGCTTTACGAAAACTGCTCATCCTTGAGGCTGCAACGTCAATTAGCGATTTGCGCTCTCCACCTGGTAATCGTTTAGAAAAGTTAGTTGGCGACAGGAAAGGGCAGTACAGCATTCGTATTAACGATCAATGGCGAATCTGCTTTGTTTGGACGGATGAGAATAATGCTTCGGAAGTTGAAATAGTAGATTACCACTAATGCAGGTCAATAATTATGAATAACACCCGTCTGCCAAATATTCACCCTGGGGAAATCCTACAACTAGAATTTTTAGAGCCACTAAATATTACCCCTTATCGATTAAGCAAAGATATAGGTGTAGCTCAGACACGAATTAGTGAAATTTTATCTGGAAAACGCAGTATTACAGCAGATACAGCGTTGCGTTTATCTCGCTATTTTGGTAGCAGCGCTCAGTTTTGGTTGAATTTACAAACGCAATACGATATACGTCAAGCTCTTGAAGAAAATGCAGAAGTTTACAATCAAATACCTAAACTTCCGTTTAATGATGTAGCCTGAGTTCGTTAAAAATTTTCCATGCTATTTGATGCATTTAAAAATCGCAAATCTCCTAAAATCGAATTCATCAAAACTAACCCAACTTGGCGCGTAGCGTGGGGAACAGTTGATGTAAATTATGAAGATATAGCTTGGCGAGATGAAAAAATTTCTGTAATTTTACCACGTACAACTTCGGAATTTCCGACGGAGAAATTAGCAATCAGTTCTAGAGGACGATTTGTTGTTGTTGGTGATGTTTGGTTAACTAACCGAGTACAGTTGTTGCAAAAGTTGGGAATTGAACCGGATAGCTTTCAAAGAAGTTCTCTGCAACTGGTGGCCAATCTTTGGGAACGATGGGGTAATGAAAGTCTTAACCAACTTGTAGGGATGTTTGCCCTAGTGGTTTGGGATAGAGAGAAACAGGTGTTGAGATTGATTCGCGATCGCATCGGTGTTCGTACTCTCTATTACACTACCACTGGTTCAGTTCGTTGGATTGCGCCTCAACTGAGAACTTTATCACCTCATCGTTCATCCGATTTAGATTTGGTGGCGTTGCGAGATTATCTTTGTTGTGCTTTTGTTCCCGGCGAACGAACCCTTTGGGAACAGGTAAAGGAACTGCGACCTGGAACCGTTTTAGAATTTCCTGACCACAAAGTTACAGCTTATTGGCAGCTTCAAGAACAGATTATCGCAATAGATCAACCCTTAGCATGGCATGGCGATCGCTTGCGAAAACTCCTAGACCAAGTTGTTCAAGAATATTTACCACCAGCAAATGAACCCGTTGGCGTTTTTCTTTCTGGTGGTTTAGACTCTAGCAGTATCACTGCTTTAGTAGCAAAATTCCACAAAGCACCAGTCCACACCTTCTCGATTCATTTTGGTTCGGAATGTCCTAATGAGTTAGAATTTTCCAGTCTCGTTGCATCCCATTGTCAGACGCAGCACCACATTTTAGAAATTACTTTTAAGGATATGTGGTCACACTTGCCGGAAACAATGGCTTATTTAGATGACCCCATTGGCGACCCACTGACTGTTCCCAACCTTTTGCTGGGACGGCTGGCGAGAGAAAGCGTAGAAGTAGTTTTAAATGGTGAAGGTGGCGACCCCTGTTTTGGTGGGCCAAAAAATCAGCCGATGTTAATTAATAGTTTATATGGCTCTGTCACCAATCAGGATGCATTGCAAGCTTATTTAATTTCCTTTCAAAAGTGTGCTGTTGACTTACCGCAACTTTTAAAATCAGAAGTCTGGACAGCAGTACAAACAGCACCTTGGGTTTTTGCAGAAGACTTATATTCTCAAGCCAGCTATCTGAATCGTTTGATGGCAATGAATATCAAATTTAAAGGCGCTGACCAAATTCTGACAAAAGTCAGTAACTTGACTCAAGCTGCTCTTTTGCAAGGTCGTTCTCCTCTGTTTGACCAACGAATAGTAGACTTAAGCATGGAGATACCTCCAGAGTATAAGCTTTCGGGAGTGGAAGAAAAAGCAGTTTTAAAGCAAGCGATTACCTACAGTACGTCTTCTGCGATCGCAGATATTTTACCAGACAAAATTATTCATCGTCCCAAAAGTGGCATGATGGTACCGGTGCAGTTAGGATTTCGGAAATATTGGCAGCAAGAAGCCAGAGATTTATTGCTCAATCAAAATGCATGTATTACTCCTTACTTAAACCAGCTGCCAATTCGTAATTGGTTAAACTATCAAGGAGATACTTGGAGTCGTTATGGAGTAAAGCTGTGGTTGCTTGCTAGTTTAGAAATTTGGTTACAAGTAAATCAAAAAGTGCAATAGTGAAAGCAACAAAAGGATACGTCATGACTAAGTTGGGTTATGCCTTTGCTATCAGTGCTGGGTAACAAGTGACGAGAAGTACTCAGTACTGATTGAAATTTTGAATCTTAACTCATATCATGTCCGGCTAATCACTTATGATTACTGTATCTGTGCAAAAATCCCAAAAGCCTCTTTCCCCCTGCTAAGAGTTCCCTGCTCTCCTGCCCTCTAAATGATAAGTCTTTAACAGCACATCATATCATCCCCTGGCTTTTCATAAAAAGCCGTAGGGAAATCGAAGTCATTAGTACCAATGACAAATGACCAAGGACAAATGACTCTTGTTATATGAATATTTCCTGACTTATGTCAGCATTTTTTGTTTTAAAAACCCTGAAACAACGTATTTTCAAGTGATTGCCGATTTTTTGTTAATTTATTTTTGATTATTTACTGAGCTAATCTCTGTTTGCGGTGTACTCTCAATATACGGTAACTACCACACTCAACCTTTGAGATCAAATTACACCCAGAGGTGAATACCATGAAAAATTATGCTCAACAGCAGGAATTTATTTTAAGTCAAATCACAAATAAATATTTTCAGCGTCGGGATTTCAGTGGATGTGACTTGAGAGGAATCGACCTGAAAGGAATTGATTTAAGTGGTATTAATTTAATTGGAGCAGATTTGCATGGTGCAAATTTGTCTGGTTGTGTTCTGACTCGTGCTAATTTAAGTGGCGCAAATTTGATGCAAGCTAGCTTACGTGAAGCTAATTTGTATGAAGCATCTTTATGTGAAGCTAATTTGACTAATGCTGATTTAACACGAGCAAATTTGTGCGGAACATTCTTATGGCGAGTGAAATTGATAGGTAGTACTCTTTGGGGTGCTTCTTTATGTGATGTGGATTTGAGAGAAGCAGACTTAAGTGAAGCCAAATTAATTGAAGCATCGCTGATTGAAGCTAACTTGAGTTTTGCAAATCTCACACGAGCAAAGCTATGTGGAGCAAAATTATTAGAAGCGAATTTAACTGAGGCTAACTTAACTAGTGCAGATTTGACATGGGCAAACTTGAATAAAGCAAACTTGAATAAAGCAAACCTTTGGAAGACAAATTTGATTTATGCGAAGTTGCGAGATACTATCATGCCTGATGGTACAATTGAGCAACCTCAGATAGTTATTTATTAGCTAGAAGTAGCTCTGCCAAAGTGAGATAATCTTTTCAGGAGTGCTGAGTGCCTCGGCTTATAGTGCTGAGTAACCCCATAGATAAATCTAGGGGATTGAAGTAAGGACGTATTATTTCTTGTGCTACACATCTCGAAATAAATATTTATTTCTTCTTCCATGCTTAAAAGCTCTTTCTTCAGACCCTTCTGTGCTGAGTGCGATTATTACTTTTTGACTCAGCACTCATAACTGGGCACTCAGCACTGTTTCGGTGATTTTGTTTCCATGCTCTGCATGGAAACGAGATGTAGCATAATTCAGAATTCAAAAGTCAGAATAAGTAGGGCTTGCTGAAAAAGAAAGAAAAGGTGACAGTCTCTAGATTATCAGACCAAAGAAGTATATTCCGGTGCAAGATAAGAAGGTAAAATAGCCAAAAATCCTTGCATGACTGTGGTCAGCCCAGACAAGCGTGTATCCAATATAACCATGTACTGAAAAGAAGAATTAACTCCAATTCCACCGGAAAGGTTTGAACTTCCATTTGAGTGAAAGTTATCAGAAGATAATCGTTGGGTCATTATGGCTTCTTTAATACCCTGGACAGAATTTGAGTCGGAATATTCTTTATCTTTCTCCGCAGAGATGGGGGCATCAGCAAAGTCATTTCGGATGGCGTTAGGTGCATTAATAATTAAAGAGAAACTAGGTATAAGTGACAGAGAAATAGTAGAACAAATCAAGGAAAACCCTTATCTACAGTATTTTATAGGGATGTCATCTTCTAGTAATGAAGCTCCATTTGATGGATCAATGCTAGTTCACTTTCGAGAAAGAATCAGTGTTGAATTTATTAATAAGATAAATCAACAAATGGTCAAGAAGATGCTACATTTAACATCTTCTCAAGAGACTGAAAAAAAACAGAAGACGCTCTCTACGAGACGCGCAAGAGACGCGGACTCGCTAACGCTGCGCTATCATCCGAAAAAGAGGAAAGGAAACTGCTGAAACCTTTAATAATACTGAGTTTCTACTCAGCACGGGCTAAACGCCCCGCTTCCGCTAACAGCACTTTGCTATACATGGAAAGATACGGAGTCTCTACCGAGTAATACAAAACATTACCCAAATGGGATATTACTATTGTCCCTGTTTAAACTGGTATCTTATTTTCTTGCAAGTCCCTTAGTGTTGCCCATGACAAAGGTAATGCTGATGACACGATTAAATACTTTGCCGCAAAAGAGAGTCAAGGTTTAGGTGTAGTCAAAACTCTGCGAAAACCAGTCACCAAGCTGAATCTATTCCCTTTTTTCGTACCCACTTGACAAATGTGCAATTATCTTACCCTGTCACGGGTGGTGTTTATCTGAAAAAAAGCCAACACTGAAATTTATAATCTCAATGCGTAATTTCGCTTATTTCAGTAAATATACTGTGTCAATAACCAAGGATTAAATTTAAATTGGTCACTTGAAGCCTAAAAGAATTAACAACTCTGTTGAAATAACATTAACTGCCTTAAAGTCATAAGCGATCGCACATCTAACTCGCATATTTTTGTGTTGATTGTTGATTGTTGACTAATGACTCTATTACAGAATTAACAAAAAAATAACCGCCGCATAATTAAAAGTTGAGGAGAGGATATGGTAGAAACAATCTTACCCGGCACTTATATTACGGTAAGAGATGAAGGTTTGATTAGCGCAGGTAACATTGCTTCTGGAATAATTGGTGTTGTGGGAACAGCCGCCAAAGGAGAAGTTAATAAAGTTTACATTCTTAGTAGCATTGCTGAAGCCCAGGAAATATTTGGTGATAGCCATGAATGGCAAGAGGGAAATCAAAATAATTTAACTCTCATCCGTGCCTTAGAGCTAATTTATAACAACGGTGGACAGCAAGTTTATGCTGTCAGAACGGCGAACGAAGAAAGTCTAAAAAATGCCTCATATAGTTTGAAATGTGACAAAAATACATTAGTTGTGTTTACAGCTAAAAAAACTCCTGGTAGTTTGGGTAATTCTATTAAAATTACTATTAGTGATGGAGAAAATACTACTGATAATAAGAGTACAAAAATCATTGAATTTTCCCTGGGTAAACTACAAGAGAAATATAGTCTTGTAGCCGGAGGATTGAAGTCATTTGTTAATGAAGTTAACAACAAATCTCAAATTGTAACTGCCGATAAAAAAGTTGCTGATTCTAGTGAATTATTACCAAATAAAAGTACACTACCAGAATCATTTGCTGAAGGAAGTGATGGTGCAGATGCGGGTGCTGTTGAATATGCCAAGAGCTTAGAAAAGCTCGAAAATGAAATTATTAATATTATAGTTTTGGCAGGACAAACAGTAAATAATGGATCTGAGATTTTAGCTGCACATTTGAAAAAGACAGCAGAAATTCAGCGAGAACGAATAGGAATAATTGGCAGTGGGGAAGAAGCATTAGACGAGATTGCTGAGACTACAAATACGTTAAATAACGATCGCCTAATTTTTACCGCTCCTGGTATAGAAGTTGCCAACCGCAATCGAGGTATTGATAGCCTTCCCGGAGCTTATACTGCGGCGGCTGTTGCGGGATTAATTGCTTCTTTACCAGTACAGGCTAGCCCAACCAATAAAACTTTAACCATCAAGGGAATTACAAGTATTTTTAATTCCAGCCAGCTGACAAAACTCGTACAAAACCGTGTCTTAGTCATCGAAAAGCGTGATGGTTTCCGAATTGTCAAAGGCATTACCACTAATGATGCAGCTTGGAAGCAAATTACTACTCGGCGAACTGTTGATTATGCGATTTATGGTGTGCGTTCTGCTTGTAATCCCTACATTGGTAGACTGAACAATGAGCGAGTGCGAGGGGCAATGAAAGCAACTTTAAACGGCTTTTTAACACGCATGGTAGATGATGAAGCTTTGGTGGGATATACCTTAGAAGTTGCTGCTACTCGCAAACAAGAAATTGAAGGAATTGTGGCTGTGACAATGACTCTCCAACCTACCTTCAGTATTGACTTCATTAAAGTAACTATGTACCTCAGCTAAGACATTTGAAAAAAGGTTTGCTATGCCGAATTTAAATATTTTTCAAGGTTCAGATGCGTCCTTAGTATTAGCAGTTGATGATAGTTCTACAGAAGAAGGAAAACTAGCTAGTAGTTTAATTTCTGAGTATGAATTTTCTAGTGTGGTGGGACGGCTACAAAATGTGAAAGTGCGAGTAGAAAATGAACTGCGGCCTTACCATGAAATAGGTAGACGCTTTGCTACCGAATTACGCCCTGGGAATATCTGTGTTTCGGGCATTGTGGAACGGGCATATATTAATGGTGCATTAATTCGTTTACTGTTAGGAAATGGATCTAAGAGTCCGCCACCAATGGATGCGATCGCTCAACCTGCTTTTAATATTGTCATTCGCCTCAACAACCCTGCCTTTCCCAAAACTAGCAACACCTTGACAATTTTTGGCGTGCGATTTGAAAGTTGGAATTTCTCGCTTCCAGAAGACGAATTTGTGATGGAGTCTGCCACCTTTAGAGCATTAAGAATTAGTAGTGAAGAAACTACTTAAGTTCGTAGTCAGGACTTCAGTCCTCTCTGCGAGACGCTCCGCGAACAAATCAGGACTAAAGTCCTGACTACAAACTTTTTACTCACTGATTCCGTTCCATGTCTCTTTTAAATCCTGATGACTTGTTATTTGGTGCAGGAACTACCTTTGAAATTGCAATTCCGTCAGAGGTGCTGTATCCAGGAGAAAATTCTCCTCCTACCACAGCCGAAAAAACAGTGCAATTGCGTCCCATTACCATTAGCACTTTTCAACTGATTATGAAAGCTGCCCGACAAGATACTGGTTTGATTCCTCTGTTAATGATTAAAGAATCACTGGTGCAACCAAATTTATCCCTCGAACAAGTCAAACAACTACATTTAGGATTAGTTAATTTCCTGATTGAACAAATTCGCCAAATTAGCGGACTCACCGGAAAAAAAAATTCCCATACGCCCTAAATAATGCACCCATGACTAGGGCTGCTTTTATTCTGGCGAGAGAATTTGGCTGGACACCCCAACAAGTACAAACCCTTACCCAAGCCCAGATTAATCTGTACCTCCAATTAATCGCTGAGGACTCTCAAAAAACCGATGAATACTCTTTCTTGGCAAACAATGGGTTTAACAATTCAGTCTGAATTTCAAGCTTGGACAGATCAACTTTTGGAGGGCTTCATCTTTCCAAATGACTGCATTGATGAGTTCCAAACTTTAGATGAGTTAGCCTTAAATGTGAATTCTATCGATGAAATAGAATCCGGATTTTGGGAATTGGCAGCGGCATTAACCAGCGATTTTTTACCCTCTGGAGAGGTGAAAAATTTACATCCAGAATCACCCCATCAAGCGGTAAGAAATGATACGTCTGATGGGAGCAGCAGTGAAAACTTAGAAGATGAAAAAGCAGGGGGAGGGGAAGAACAATCATCCATAGGAGGAAGCGACTACGGTGCAAGGGTTTCGCGGCATATAGCAAGTGGCGTTGGGGTGTCAAGCAAGGGGGAAAAGGAGCAGGAGAACTTTCACTCACAAGGAGAGAAGTTGCAAGGAGGATCTCCCTCTGGGCAAACTTCGGGGGTGGGGTTTGCACCAGACAACGGCAATAGAACTCCATTTTCCCCTCTTGCCTCTAATGAAGAAAGTCTGACAACTTCTGAAGATACCATTCATTCTTGGCGATCGCAGTCGGAAAACTTTCCCCCATCCAACCTTGAAACTTTGTCAACATCCAAGATTCCTTTCTCTCAACCGGAAACAGTGACACAAGAATCACAATTTCCTGAAACAGTCAAAAAATCCCCCAAGCAGTCTTGGATAACAGTGACTCCGGTAAGTAAAACATTGCTTATGGAATCAACAATTAGCAAGTCACAGGCTGTAGTATCGACTGGAGTTGAGCCAAAGGCACATTCTGCAATAAATAGTGTTCCGATCAACCGCTCGCCGTTGTCAGACCCCCTTCCCCCCAAGGGTTTAGGGGATTTAGCAAATCTACTGAATCTGTCACCATCTCAGACGTTGGATTGGCAGGAAGTAAAAAGTGAGATGAGGAGTACAAATTTTCCATTCGAGTACAGTCAGAAAAAAGAACTAGTGATGAGGGTGCAGTCTGATACAATATCCGAGCCAATTTCCGAGACAACCATACAGGCGATCGCACCCATCTGTGACCTTCCTTCCTCAGAAGCCTCTATCCCACCCTCCTTGAAAGCTCCAGAGCTTGATTTAGAGGAGGTTTTAGAGACTCTACAACGGCAGGTGAATCAAGAATATCGTCGGTTTTATGGAGGTTAGGCAATGGGAGTGAAACTAGCAGGAATTGATCTCCAGCGTGTGCATCGAATTCAAACGTTAGAGCAGAACCATTTTGTTTATCACCGGATTCCGGGAATGCAAGGCAATCTGGTACAAAATTTGGGGCGAGATGCGGTACGCCTGCAAATTCAAGGGATTTTTTACGGCATCAAAGCGCAGGTAAGCCTGGAGGCATTGCGTCAGGTTTATAAAGAGCATAAACCCGTTGATTTTATGGCCGATGTAGTGGGGCAAGCCTACTTTAGCCAGGTGACGATTGAACAGTTTCAAGTGGTGCAATCTTCCCAAGAGCCAGATCAGTTTAGTTACAGTTTAGCAATCACTGAATATACCCCCATCACCTCCCAAACTCCTACCACCGATATTGATCAAAACATCAAAAAAGATGCTGCCGGATTTATGACTGCTGCCCTGTTACCCGATGCACTACAAATGGGAGCAATGCCGGAAATTACTAATCCTGTAGAACCCCTTAAACCCGCTTTAGAACCAATACAAGAAACCATCTCTGGCTTAAATAAAAGTTTAGCTGAATTGAAAGGATTATTCAGCTTGTAATTAAATTTCGCTCATTTTATACTAGGAACTTAAAATAATGGCTCTGGCAATTCTCGATCAACTCCAAGGTGCTGAACTGAATCCCCAATCTGTGTTTGCGGGTGCTAGTAAAGGATTAGAAGACACTAAAAACCAAGTTAAAGGAAAATTCGGCGGGGTTAATGTTGGTATAGAGGATCTAAGCGGGATTACAAAAACCTTTGAACAGGAAACTAGTGGACTGCAAAATGGACAACAATCAGGTGTCAAAGCATTACAATCTCCAATTGATGTTAGTGAATTAAAAACTGAAATAAATAACCGATTAGGAACATTATCAAGTATCAATGTTGATAACTTGAGTCAGATAATTCCTGCTAATCCTGGGGCTAGTCAGCTACAGGAAACCGTGAAAAACTTAAAAGTCAATGATACTTTAAAAAGTTTAACTGACAGCATTACGGGAGGTCAAAATTTTGCAGAGATCAAAGTTGCAGATGTTGCGACTCCATTTGATGAATTTCAAACATTCTTAGCCAATGCAGGAGCCTTACCTTCCAGGATTTTAGATGCCTTAATTAAAGTATTTAAGAAATTTCTAGATAAAATTTCTAACCCTGATGAATGGTTGGAAACTTTAAGCTCTGAGACATTAACAAACTTATTTATTGAGCAAATTCAAGATTTAGGAAATAGTTTACCTTCTCAGGCGATCGCTGCTATTGAAGCAGAAGTAAATCGGCAAACAAAAATCCTAGTAGATTATCAAGACTTCCTGGAAAAATACAATCTGAAAAATACTGATCGAGAAAAAATTACTAAACATCGCTCCGAAATCAAAAAATGGACAAGAGAAATCCAAAGCTCCCACCAAAAAATTGATCAAACTCTGAAAAAGCTAGACAATTTTCAGATTGTAGCTTTTCAATCTGCTACTGCAACTCTTCCTAAAGATGCTATGAAAGAAGCCACTAGAGTTTCCCTTTTTGGTGATATTTTTGCTGCCATTCAAAACTTCTTAGATAAGTTAAAATCTCGGATTGCTGATGTTGTCAAAAAACTCACAGGCTTTATTGAAAAGTTAGAAGATTTAATTAAACAAGCAATTGCAAAAGTCACAGATATTACCAATGGCATTGTTGAAAAAATCTCTGAAACTATCGCTCAGGCAAATAGTGCATTAACTAAAGTTAAGGAATATGTAAAGAATGCCATTGAAAAATTAGAAAATTTTATCAATGATGCTTGTAATAAGTCAGGAGATGTAGTCGCTCCCCTCAAAAAAGTCTGTAATTCTCTTTCTGGCTCGGCAATCAAAAACATTGATCAAGTTGCTAATACAATTGATGAGGGGACAAAAAAAATCAAAGGCTCATTGCAGGAATTCAACAGTTTTATGCAAACTAATCTTAACCGTGAAAAGCTAGAAAAAGATATTAAAGAATTCCTCGATAAAGTCATGAGCTTTTTGCAGAGCGAATCAATTGGAAAAGCCATTAAAGCGGCAGAAGAAGGTATCAACAAAGCTGTAACAGCTCTTAACAATGTTTCTTTAAAACCAGCATTTAAATCTGCTGTTGATAAGTCCGAGAGTTTAGAAACAAAATTTAAAGGTATGGATGTTTCTAAAATGGGAACGGCTCAAAAGGTAGCTTTAAAGGTTGGTGTAACTGTTATTAAACAAGTAGATGTTCCAGGTATTGTTAATCCTGAATTAAACAATGCCTTTAAATCAGTTGTTGATCCGTTAGCAGGATTAGTGACATCTATACAAGGAGAAACCGAGAAAGTTTATGAAAAAATTCAATCCTTCAAACCTGGTACTTTAATAGACCAATGGTTATCGCCTTATATCAATTCTCTCACAGATGAACTACAGAAATATCAGCCTTCAATAATATTAAAAGATGTCAAGCAAATGTACTTGGAGATGGTGGATAAATTAGATATCCTTGATCCAAATCAATTAATTGTCTTACTCGATGCACTTTACAAAAAACTCGAAGATTTATTTAAGACTTTAGATCCAACTTCTTTGTTAGAATTTTTAAACGAGAGAAAAGCAGCATTTGTCACCATGCTAGAGGAATTTAAAACCGAAGGCATTCCCAAATTAATTACAAAAGTTACCGATGCGATTGGAGATGCCGAAAAATTATTGGGAGGATTAGGCTTAGATAGTATTTTAAAGGCAGATTTTTGGGAAACAATTGAGCAGATTCTCAGCTTAGATATGGACACAAAAATCCATGCGGTTGATGATATCAAGCAAAAAATTATAGAAAAAATCAATAATATTCAAGATGAGAAAGTTAAAGCAGAATTAATCCGGTTGAAAACTGCGATTGCTACTTATACCGATAATCCTCAAAATGCCATTGCCAATGTTGAAACATCCTTGAAAAATTCTCTCACAATTTATCAACAAAAATATGACAACTGCCAAACTCAGTGGCAAAAAACAAAAGATAAATTTGAGACAGAATCTAAACGTTTAGACACTTTATCTCAACCGATTAATTATGAATATCACTTCCTCAACCTCAAAGAAACTTGCCAAAATCTCAGCACCACACTGCATACAGGTATCGTTACTTTGGAAGCAGTCTCTACAGGGGAACAGCTAGCTCAAGAACTGCTAAAAGAGATTGCAACTCGCCGCGAAAAACTTGTTGAACCTACTAAAGCAGAGTTGAAAACCCTGACAGATACTCTGAAAAAATGCAATGAAAATGACATTCTCCAAGATTTTAAGAAGATCATTCCTGATGAACTAGAATTAGAACTAATTGCCCCTATCAAAAAGATTTTGGCAAGTGTTAAGGAGATTTTGGCAGAGCCTAAAAAAATCATTGAAAAAGTTCGGGGAATTTTAGAAAGATTGAAAAATGTTCCGAAAGAAATTGCGGCAATTTTCACCAAAGTGACAAAAGACATAGGGAAGAGTTTGCAAGTAGCTGTAGAAAACTTAATTCAAGAGGTCAGCACCTTTAACTTTGACTTTATTCAAGAAGTCTACAAGAAAATTAAAAATACTATTGAATCCCTACTTCCTAGTCAAATATTGAATGGATTTTTTGATGCGAGTGATTTCCAAAATAAACCAGAGGTTTTCATTCAACTGCTGCAAAAACAGGAAAACCCACTGACTAAGCGAATTTGGGATGATTATTTGGATAATGCAACTCGCAAATTATTCAACACTAATCAAACAGGAGAAGGTGTGCAAAAAGCTCTCATGACTGTCATGAATAAGCTACTCAGAAAAAAGGAATTTTATCAAGAAAGCTTTGTAGAACAGGATAAACTTACCAAAGAAGCACAGAGTTTAATTGCCAAAAAAGATCCCTTGAAACCAGAGGAACTGATTCGGCTCAATCGCCTAGTCTTAGAAACACTATTTCCTGAATATATTAGTCGTAGTTTGCAGTCGGTATTTCCCTATTTAAAATCCCAACTCCAACGACTCTATCCCCAGGCAATCATTGATGAACTCGATAAAACTCATGCCACGTTAATCGAGACATTACAAGGTATTCCCAAAGCGATTGGTGGAGCATTAGATAAAAAATATGAGGAACTGGTAAAACTCTATGAAACTGCCATTCAAGATAAGATTCGTCAAATTTTCCGCGAACTCCTGAAAAAACTATATAGTCTACAAGGTGAATTAGACCTCGGATTAGATGATTTAGGAGATGCGTTTAATAATCTGATTGCGGCTGTCCCTGTGTAGTTAATTTCCTATCCGCCATGTTTAATGTCGCCTATAAAATCCTCTTAGGTAGCACCATCTACACCGCCGATAAATCTACTCGATTATTAGGACTGCGGGTGAATAAGTCGTTACAAATTCCAGTAAATTCTTGTCAGTTAATCTTAAGTACAGATAAATCAATTTCTGTGCAGCCAGAGGACATAGTAAAAGTGGAACTCGGCTATAAAGGTGAATCAAAACAAGTATTTATCGGCAAGATACAGCAGGTAAATTGGGGATTGGAAACTGTGGAGTTAGTGGCAGAAAGTTCTTGGATAGCTTTAGTAACTGCCAAGCTGAATCTTCTATATGAAAAATCCACAGCGGCGAATATCGTCAACGATGTAGCACAACGCTTAAAAATCAAGGTGAATAAAACTGAAAGCGGTTTAAAGTTTCCAGGTTACATTTTGTCCGATAGCACCTCGGCTTATAGTAACTTAAAAGTTTTGGCGCGAATGAGTGGATTTGACCTTTATGCTAATGAAGATGATGAATTAATCTTTGCTAAATATCATCCAAAAACCACCCATGAATTCCAATATAGCCAGGACATTTTGGCAGTGGAAATAATTACAGGAAAAACAGCAATATCTGGGGTAGAAGTGTATGGCGAAAGTCCTGCCAGTCAACAAGGAGAAAAAACCTATAGTTGGTTTGCTAAAGCTGCGGTGAAAGGCAGTAGTGGAGAATCAGGAGTGATGACACAGAGGCAGTTTGAACCCACTGCCAAAACAGAAGATTTGGCAGCAAAAATGGCAGAAGCTTTTTGGCAAGTTCAACTTCCTCAAAAACAAGGATGGGTGAAAGTGATGGGCAATGCCAATGTGAAGTTAGGGGATGGAGTGAGATTAGCAGGTTTGCCACAATCTTCAGGAAATGGCGACTTTAAAGTCACGGGGATTACCCATGCTTTAAATCGTCATCAGGGCTTTTGGACAAAAATTGATTTGGAGGTAGTGTAATGGATTCAATTGTGGGAGTTATGCAAAAAGTAGCGCAACAAGAGGCGCAAAAAATTTACACCACCGAATTAGGAATTGTGACAGCTGTGTTTCCTCATGCAGCAGCAGATGACAAAGATAATTATCAATGTTCGGTGAAACTGAAGCACAAACAACAACCGGATGGCAGTGATTTTGAATTGCGTCAATGTCCCATTGCTACTCCTCATTTGGGATGGGCGAATATCCCTAAGGTAGGAGATTTGGTATTGGTGACATTTTTAGGGGGAAATATCAATGCACCTGTGATTATAGGTCGATTGTATAACGAGAGCGATTGCCCTCCTGTAAATAAAGAGCAGGAATTTTTACTCCAACAAACCCAAGAAACTGGAACTAATTTTAAAATCAATGCCGAAAGTACCCTAACTCTTACTAGTAAAGACCAAAAAAGTATCGTAACTGTGAAAGACCAAGAGGTTTCACTCACCACCGAAAAAGCCAGTGCAACTCTCCAAAATGGAGATTTATTTTTAAAAACAGAAAACTGCGAAATTTTCCTCCAAGGCACAACAATTACTGTAAATAATGGGAGTTGTAAAATCGAAATTACCAACGGCGGAATTACCCTAGATGCTGCGACGAATAACGTCACAATCAAAAGCATGGGTAATATTAAAATTGGCGATGCTGCCACCAGTGGTGTAGCACTAGGAGGACGAGTTCCTGGCAATGCCGTTGCTGATAATGATGATATTTTATTGACCACCCATACACATTTAGGAAACCTCGGCGCACCCTGTCCAATTCTGATTCCCACAGAAAAAATTAATTCTATTCAAGCTAAAGCTAGAAATACTAAAGTAGGGTGAACATAATGGTTAGAATCAAAGGCGTAAATAGCGATTATGAATATTCAACTGAAAAAGGAAAAATTCTAGAGAAACATCCCGATCAACTCTACATGAGAATTTTTATCTGTCCTAATAATCAACCGAGTGCGATTGATCAACGGGAAAAAGACCAAGCTTGCTGTGAGGGCAAAAGTGCTTCCTGTCCAGGAGATAAAAAATCTGGTCATGCGGCAATAACACTGCATCAAAAAGAAGGTATCTCCCTGCAAACTGATCAAGCACAACTACAACTTGAACAAGATGGAAGTTTAGTTTTAAAATCATCACAGGGACAAATTGCTAAAATTAGAGCTTCGGAAAATGGCTGGGAATTTTGTAGTAATGGAGCAAGTTTAAAAATTGATAAAAATGGTAATTTAGAACTGGCATCTGCCAATGGTAAAACTATTACTTTCAAGGGAGATGTGAATATTCAAGGAGATATCCAGGGAAAGCTATTAGAAACTATCAAAACAATGGTAGATAACGCATTTAAACAAAAATAGATTACAAAAATATGGTTAATTCTAGCCAAGATATTATGTTTTCTCCCGGTGAATTTGGACGCAATGGTGGAGATTTAGCCACGGTTTCCGGCCGGACAAATTTAGGACAAGCAATTTTAAACCGCTTCAATACTCGCCAAGGAGAGCTATCCCAAATTGGTCATCCAGATTATGGTTCACGGCTACATTTATTAATGGGGGAAATGAATAATAGTCGGACTCGCAATTTAGCAGAAATTTATATCCGCGAATGCTTAAATCAAGAGTCTCGCATTGCCGAAATTATAGAAGTTCGTTTTGAGCCTCCGTCTCATGATTTGGACAAACGCAATTTATTAATAGCAACCATTATTTTAAAAGCAGTTGCCGATCCTGAACTAATGACTATCCAAGTCGCAGTTAATTTAAATTAGTCAATAGTCAATAGTCATTAGCTATTATCCTCTGTTCTCTATTCCCTTCAATAATATATGAACTTTCAGCCTAAAAAATTTGAGCAAATTTATGGCGATATGGTGGAGTTGACACGCCAAAAAGTACCTAACCTAACTGATTTTCAGGTTGGTAGTGTGATTCGCACCCTGTATGAATCTTTTGCCTACGAAATGGCAGTTTTGTATGAACAGATGAATGGCTGCTATAACTCGGCATTTATTGATACTGCCACAGGAACGCAATTAGATATGTTAGTGGCATTATTAGGAATTCAACGAGGAGAGCCAGATTTTGCCATAGGGGAAGTTACTTTTGAGGGAGATTTAGGAACAAAAGAACTGGACATTCCTCTGAATACTTTAGTCACTACCCAAGAAACTGAAAAAGACTCTAAAAAGTCTTATGTCACTATTGAAACTGCAAAAATTTCGCCTGGAGAAACCCAAGTCAATGTACAAGTTCAGGCGAAGGAACGAGGAGAAGAACAAAAGGTTACTGCTAAAACAATTACCGTAATGCCAATTCCAATTACAGGAATTAAATCAGTGGTGAATTTAGAGGAAACTAAGTTTACAGGTAAGCGAGCGGAGACAGATGAGGAGTTACGAAAACGAGCAAAAACTGCGCTAATTTCTTCAGGGAGAGCTTCTTTAAATGCGATTCAAACAACATTATTGAGTTTGCCATCTGTACAGTCTTCATTAATATTTTTCCCTAGTATTAAAGAGGTGAAGTTAGTTGAGCGATTTGTTGGCGAAGCGGTTAAATTTGGTGTGTTGGATTTGTACGTCGATGGCATTGATTTTGATAATAAATTTCAGGTGCAATATCTGCGATCGCAAGTAGATAAAGTCCGAGCGGCTGGTGTGTATGTGGATCTCAAACCCGCAGAGGCAATTTATCTTGATGGAATCTTCAAAATTGAAATTAATCCAGGGAGCGATCGCCAAACTGTAGAAAAGGCAGTCCACAAAGCTTTAAATGACTACCTGAGTGAAATGAAAATGGGTCAAAATTTGCTCTTTTCTCAATTGATTAAGCAGGTACTTTCTGTACCCAATGTTAGTAATTTAGATAATTTTGAAATCACAACTCAAGTTCATAAACAGTCAATTTCTGAACGGTTTAAGCTAGTCAAGCAGAAAATTGAGGCAGGAAAGGAATACTGTAAATTTAAAGCCCGTCATTTATTTGTGGCAACGGAGATTGTACCAGTTTCCATTCGAGTGATATATGAATCACCTTTGTTAGATTCTCAGAAAAAAACAGACATTGATCTGAATTTAAAAGAATATTTTAAATCCTTAAGTTCTCAAAAAAGCAATACTCTTAGAAAAGCAGATATTCAGACAAAAATTAATCAGGCTCTAGGGGAACAAACAAATAATCTAAAACTAAAATTTATGATTGTTTCTCCCCTTGAATCTCTATCACCTTTTATCATCACAACCGATGAAGAAATTACTGTCAGTTCACTAGAGACAGTTGCTTTAGAAAAAATCTATGCCTATCAAAAATCTCTCTATTTAGTAGGTGCAATGAGTTACCGCTCTTCTCCAGATTCTACGGAAACAGAAAGAAAGGTTATAGAACAGAAAATTAGAGAGGGAATCTCTAAATATCTGGAAGGTTTAGCACCAGAGTCATCTGTAGAATTTGAGAAATTAGCAGAATTTGCTCAACAAGAAATTCCCCAAAAGAATGGTGAACACATTGCCACCACAGAATGGACAGTTAATGATTTTCGTGCGATAGTTAATAACCAAACTGTGACAAGGATTAATAATCAGAAAACTCTCAGTGTTCTTCCCTTAGAGAAGGTAGAGTTAGGTAACTTTTTAATTAGCTATAAAACTGAATATATTACGGTTTCTGTGGAAAGTTTAGTATTAAATTGGGTAGTTCAAGAAAATCTGAATAAAGATTTTAATGATGCGAAAAAGAAACAAGCAAGTGATAAAATTAGTGAGGAAATCAAGCAGGCTTTCAATAATTTTAAATTACCAGAAACTGGTAAACCTGTTACCTATCAGGACATTCGGGCAACAATTCTTAATCTAGCAAGCCTTACTAATATTCAAATAATTCTTAATGGCATTACTTACAATGTCAAAACTATGTCTTTAAAGGCTATTTCAACTAGGGAAGGTATTGGGAAAGAGCAAATAATTGCGGCGGAAAATCAATTTTTTTATATTCGTTCATTAGAAAAAATTCAGTCTATTACTATCCCCTCAAACTTACCAATTTTTGAATAATCAGCAAAATTAGATTTAAAGAAAATTGTACTTTTTAGTGAATTAACTATGATTAGTGGTCGTACCCAAAGCATCATCAGTCGTTTTCCTCGCTTTTATAGCCCAGATGACCCGGAAAGTTTATTTTTTCAGCTTTTAGAGGTATTTGGGGATACTCTAGATCAGGCAGAAAAAGACTTGATGCAGGTGTTGCGAAGTCACTTTGTAGGCACGGCAGAAAATATTGATTCCCAAGGATTTACAGGTAAGCATAAAGGAGATTTAGATAGAATCTTTGCTTTTTATTTAGAACAATTGGGCGGCACATCTCAACTGTCACAGGTGAATCCTCAATTGCAGGTGAGTGAATTTAAGCAGTTAGATGAACTGCTTAAAATATTGTTAAAAGCAAGGTATGAGCAGGAAAAAAAGCAGTCTTTAACAGCTTATCTTTACCAAAAACTCTCTCCAAACACTCAGAATTTATTACAGTGTTACACAGTTGAAAATACGAGGTTTAAAGAGGAATTAGATTATCCCGGACAAGAGCAGTTAATAGCAGATTGGTTACTAAATTTGCTGTCACGCCAGGATAGTTTATCGCAGTATTTACAACAAAGTTTTTCACACACAGTTCAAGCATTATTAGCCAAATATGATGGTTCAGTGCCAGTGCCATTGGAGATGAAAAAGGCGATCGCACTACACTTAAACCAAGCAATCTTACCTAATCCCCTGTTTGCCCTGCAAGTCCTTCGCTACCATCAAGAACTGTCGGCTCAAGTAACCTGTTTACAAACCCTGATTAACTCTGCCAAATCACAAGATATTAACACTATACAGCGCAAGGTCGGGAATTTTTTGCTACCACGACTCTCTCCAGGATTACAAATTGCTCTGGCTGATAGTCAAACAGAATCTCAATTACAGGCTTTGTATTTAAGTCTCACCTCTGAGTTGCGTCCTCAACTGCAATCTCCGCGACTAGCTACGCAAATTTGCCAACAGTTAAAGTACTCACAAACCCCGGATTCAACCCTCACAAAAGCAGGCTATGTGATTCTTTGGCAGGCTGTTCGTACCGCCTTAGCAGAAGTGTTGGCAGAGTTAGTGGAGGGGGGTCAACAATGGCTCATTTGGGTGGAATTATTGCGACGTTATGAGCAAGCAGGACAGCGATCGCAGATCAAAGATATTCCTGATTTGCCAAATTTGCAATCTCCCTTGCTGCCCTTCCTGCAATCCCTCCTCCAACGTTCCGAAGTTTGCCGCCACCTGGAAAATATAGCACAAGAGGTGGATTTCATTGCTACTGACTCCACTCTGTTAGGGAAAACCTGTCAGGAAATCCAGGAAATCGTTTCAGAATTTACTCAAGCTACCATCTCGCAATTTTATACCACTGAAGAAAATTTGGCGATCGCCAATCAAGTCCGAGTTATTTTGGCACAGTTCCTCATGGGTGGCATTTCTAAGACTTTGACACCAACAGAAACAAGTCAAGATTTACCTCCTCAACTTCGAGAAAAACTCAAGAAATTATTCGCTGATCCTACCAATTGTCAGCAATTATTAACCCTGTTTGAACAAGTAGAAGCCAAAGCCTTACCCCCCCACCAAAAGGAAATTTCCCATTTATTAGGGGCATTAATTTCTGCCTCTCAAACAATTCTGCGTAACCTACTCAACACCAAACTGCAACACAAGCTGAGTCAATTGCAACTTGCTCCTGATTTGCAAACAATGATTAATCAAAAACCATCTGGTGAGCATTTAGAGCGATTAAATCGTCAGTTGTTAGAAGCGGTGTTTCCCGTGGAAATTCCTCGCAGTCAAATTCCTGCTTCTAGTGAAATTGCTCAAGCCTTAGCTCAGGATTTTAATGAGGTTTTAAAAGATCCCACATTTTATAATCAACACAAAGACTTTTTTAGCCAACTTTCCCTCAGCCTCACCACCCAAAACTTCATTCAAGACTACCAGAATGAAAAAGCAGGGGGCAAGGGAGCAAGCAGTAGGGGAGTACCAGAAGAAACTTCATTTTCCCCTCTGCCCCCCGATCCGCACCCTCTTCCCATTGAAAGACTCATCTTTCTGAATCGGTTGTTGTTAGAAAGTGCTTATCCTCGACAAATTGAACGTTGTGACACCCCCTATCGAGAACGTCTCAAACGGCTGATTGGAGTTTTAAAAAATGGTGCATCGCCTACCGAGGGCATCATCGAAATTGTGGCTGCTAATCTGGGGATGAATACCGACCCCAAACAACCCATCAAACCTTGGGAAGAATACCTGTTCGACCTCCCCAGTGACATCGAAACACATTTGAATTCCCTCACTGCTTCTACTGGTCTACAAAAAGCCTTTAAGGATTGCAATGTCACCCTGTCTGTAGAAACAACTGTCTTGATGGAAGAGTGGATGCAAGTGTGGGTTTTAAGCGATGGGCCAAGGGGACAGGTGTATCGTTTGCGTCGCCATAATGCTGGTTTCAGCGTGCATCGGCAATTAATTCGCGTGATTGAATACCAAGCAGGTTCTCAAAAGCAGCAATTCACCGTTCATCCCAACCCTTCAGATAATCTAACAAAATCTACCTTTATTCTTAATAACCCCAGTGCAAGTATTGAAACTCCTACCTTAGAACTCACCCTCAAAGATAGTCGCTTAGGAAGCAAAGAAAGAGAACTTCCCCATTTCAAACTTCTCCGTATCACAAATCAAACTAATAACCAATCCATTCAATATGCGAGCCAGAATATGAATCAGATGGTGAAGATTGGTGAGTTAATGCGATTTTCAGCCGATGGCTCTGTTTTAAAAGGCGGAAGTGCAGTTTCAAACTCCAACCTTTCTGGCAATTTGCCCTCCCTTCCGATTGGTGATTCAACTTGGTGTATAGAAGCAGAAATAGACCTAGAAGAAACTAAGTTTGATCAAAGTAATTTAGATTTTGCTCGGTTTGGATCTGAACCAGAACAAAAATCTTTGCAAACACCACAAATCGACTGCTATGGAATTACGATTAGTCTCATTCGTCAGCAGTTAGTTTATGGCAGTTTTACAGTTAAAATTCCTTGGGATATCCCTAACTATACAGACCGATTTAATGAAAAAAAAGACCATCCCCGCCATCAAATTCATAGCTTAATTGACAAAGTGCGGGCGGCTGGTATTGCTTTTTCTATTATTTATGAGAAGTTTCCAGAGGTGGAAGATCATGAAATTGAGGATACGTTAGAAATTACTAGAATTGCATCTGAAGTAAAACAAAAGAAACTCTATGAGGAGCAATCCAGTAATGCAATAGAACATCAAATGAGCGATACTCTGATTTTAGCTCAAATGTTTGACTACACTTATTTTGATTCTCTCAATACCTTCGCTTAGTCGTTCAAAATTTACAAAAAAAAATGGAGTAACAATATGCTAATGACTGACGCACTTGATATTAAAGGCAATCTGGTAATTCAAAAGATTTCTACTAATGAGCAAATTATTGAAACCATCCATGCTCATAATAATATTGTAACCACAGGACGATATTTAGTAGCCCAACGATTCATTCAAACAGATGTTGGCACAATTTCCTACTTCGCAGTCGGCACAGGCTCTAGTCCAGTGTTACCAGATGAAATCAAGTTGAATCAAGAAAATTTTCGCAAAAAATTGCCAGATTTAAATATAAGAAATCTAGAGAAAATAACCCGACAAAATAGAGAAGAACGCATAAAACTTTCCATTAAAGCTGATTTAGAAACAGGCGAAGCCAACGGCGCTTTAACAGAAGCGGCTTTGTTTACAGCAGAGCCAAATTCTATTATGTACAACCGAGTTGTTTTCGAATCTATTGAGAAAACTAAGGATTTTAAACTAACGCTTGTCTGGGAAATTCTGTTTTAATTTTACAATCATCTATCATTTTATTAGAGGAACAATATCATGACCTTCTCGGCATCTGACAAAAAAAAAGGCGACTTACTGAAATCTGAAGACTGGAATGCTTTGACGGCAGAAGTTCAGCGATTAGGAAAGGAGAAATTGGATCGGAATCAAGATGATACTTTTAAAGGTTCTTTGACTGTAGAAGGGGCTTTGAATATTAAGCCAAAGGGGAATGCCCAAAAAGCAGAGTTAAGTATCACAGGTAGTATCAGTGTTTCCCAATCATTAACAGTGGGTGATTTCCTAAGTATTGATAGTGACAAGAAATCCCTTACCCTTGCTGGAGTAGAAATCAAAAAATTTACAAAAAGTACAAACCTACAAGACGATGCTAATTCTTTACCAACTGAAAGTGCTGTTAAAGGTTTTATAAATAGCAATGTTGAGAAACTAAAATCAGACTTTACCAGCGAAATCCAAAACTTTCAACAGAACATTGATAGTAAATTAAATAAAAAAGCAGATTTAAATGGCTCTCGCGAAACGAATTTTCAAGTAAAAGATATTAGTATATCAAATAGTATTAGTTTTGATGAAAAAACAAACTTGACATTTTATCCTGGACAAAATGAGAGACTTCTTCTAAAAATAGATGACAAAACTTTTAGATTTTATGCTGATGGTGATATTGGAACAAATGGGCTATATTTTTTTGACAACGCGACGACAAAGCGTCCGATGGAATGGAAATATTTTAGATTAAACGATAATCCAAATCATGATACAGGCTATGCTTCTAATATTTGGATTGGTACTATTGTTGGCATTAATTACTGGTTTGATGGCGAATATAAAATAGCAGGAGTTAGAATGAGAATTGAAGAGAAGAATGGAAATTTATACATTAATGGAGATGTTGGAGGTGTGATAGAAAATTGGGAAGTTTATGTCTTATTTATTAGAAAAAATTGGGTTAATGTCCTGAGTTAGTTGTAGTTGATTAATTCGTATTTTTTTTGTTAATGTTGAATACTTATTAACCTTGATAATAATGAAAAAACAACTTGAACAACGATTAAAATCCCTCAAAACTGAATTTGAATCGGGGAAACAGGCGATGCAGGAGTTGGAGACAAAACAGGCAAATTTGCGGGATACTCTTTTGCGAATTAGTGGGGCGATTCAAGTCTTGGAAGAAGAGTTAGCTGAGGCGGAAGAAAGCAATGATCAATTACCAATAGAAGTTGAGAGTTTAGCAATAACCAATTCCCATGAATCCTAAAGCTAATAGTTCTAATCTTGTTCCTTCCTTGGAGGATGAAGCGTTACGTTATTTCACTACGATATTAAATGATGCGTTGAAAGACTTGTCTGTGAAGGTAGTGGTGATTCCTCAGCGATGGGGAGTAGAAAAAATTGTAGCGTTACGTCCCCAAGTACCGGGATATGTGCGGGGAATTTCCCTAGAGGGTTCGGTGTGGGTGATGGTATCGGGAAGCAATGGGGAGGATTTGGCGCAACGGGTGGCGCAGGTGCATCAAGTGTTGTTGGGTAGCAAGAAGGTGGAACTACGCGCCAAGGGTTTGCTGCAACTCATCGCCCAAACTCCATCATCTATCACCCAACAATCTAAAACTACCCTAGAACAGCAAATAACCTTTCAACTGTGGGCGGAATTTCTCAAAGAACCCAGCATCTCTGAAGAAATTATCAAAACTATAGCTGCTGATTTTTCTGTCAATAGTTCTGGTGGTGCTGCATCAGATTCATGGAAATTTACGACTGATTCCCAGTCTTCTGGTTAGTTTTAGATGCTATTGGCGAAATATTTCTTAATACTCCAAAGCTTTCATAAGTCCAGTATTTTGTTGGCTGAACTCGGCGAGTAACTCACTCTTGGATAGACAGAGGGCATTGACTTCAATGGGAACCATTAAATAGCGATCGCGTCGCGCATGGTAACAAACTCATGGGGCAAGCGGATTCCCTAGAGGATGTCTCAAAAGTAAGAAAGCCCACGTAACGGTATCCTGTCATTAGAAAAAATACTTAAGTATGACAGCGTTACGAGAGCTATGACTCCATCGTACCCAAGTAACTTGACTTCGGAGCAGTGGGAACTGCTATCAGGACTAATTCCAGCAGGGAAAAAAGGCAGTAGAAAACGTAGTGTTGACATGGAAGCAGTAGTGAATGCAATTTTTTACATCTTGTGTGCAGGTTGTGCATGGCGGATGCTTCCTCACGACTTTCCAAGCTAGAAAACCGTTTACCATTATTTCCGGCAGTGGCGTAAAGACGGCACATGGCAACAAATTCATGAACGCTTACGTTTGTGGGTACGTGTTAGCCAAAACCGAGAACCATCACCATCTGAAGTAATTATGGACAGTCAATCAGTTGAAACGGCAACAATGGTATCCAAGGAAGTTGGCTATGACTCAGGAAAGAAAATCAAAGGACGTAAGCGATATATACTGATTGATACCTTGGGCAAGAATAATAATTGTTGTGATCACTGCCGCAAACGTCAGTGAACAAGCAGGAGCCAAACAAGTATTGTTTAAACTCAATCAAGTATGTGATCGCATGGGTAGATTAATTCGGATTTGGGTTGATGGTGGCTATCGCGGTATAGGTTTTACGCACTGGGTGATGGATGCTTATCGCTGGCTCTGGAGCGTTGTTACACGCTCTGAAGAACAGAAAGGTTTTGTTGTGCTCCCTAAGCGTTGGCTGGTTGAGAGGACTTTTGGATGGTTCAATTGGTGCCGCCGACTCAGCAAGGACTATGAGATTTTACCTGAAACAACAGAGGCTTTTATTTATATTGCAATGATTCGTTTAATGTTAAAGCAGCTTACGTAATCAAAATCACCTCCTCAAAACTTTTCAGACATCCTCTAACTCTAATGCACTCCACGAACCCATCACGAGAAGCAGCAAAGGAGGCGATCGCACTCCCCCAAACTCTACCGACTGCGATCGTACCAGAAGGCGATATACCTAGAGACAGGACAGCTTCGGCACAGAGTTCGTCAACCCATCTTTTTCGTCTGACTTTCTGGGAATCGAATGAGGTTAATTGAACGAGTCACTAGCGATGCGGTTATTGAGGCGGCGTATGAGTGGCTGTGCGATCGCCGTCACGACTATCACCACAATAATGATGTCTGGCAGTTACAGCGCTGGTGGACAGAGAAAAAACCTCCTGTTGGTGGCGCTACTGCGGGTGGGAACCTATCGCTTTGGCGAACAGCTGTTGTGAGGGCGCTGGGTGAGGTTAAGAAAATTTGGGCGCCGTTGCTCCTTATGAAACCATCAGGTGCTAGTGCTACCGCAGTGGGCGTTGCGACGGGCAATAAAGGCTACCAACCAGGTGTTGGATGTTTGATTTTTTTGGTCGCTCGTTCCCGTCTTATTTTTTTCCTTGGTTACAAGGCTTCCGCTTTCATCTTTTTTCCCTCCCTCGTTCTTGTCTCTATCCTTTTCTCTCCCTTATAAACACGGTATTGCTACTACCTTTTCGTTCTCAATTCTTTTCTTGTCTTGTAATGTTTCCTTGTTCCATTGGTTAATCTGATTCCACATTGTATTGCTTATAAATAAAGCCTTATTATATTTATCTCCGTCGTCACACCACGTTTTTACTGCATTTTTTACTGCTTCCTCTACGTTATAGAAACGTATTGCTTCCGCTACCATGATCAACATCCAGCCAATTATCGCCGTGTCTTTTTGTATGTCTAACTCGAACCCTTTTTCATTCTTTTTTACTTCTATAAGCGCTAACTTTTCCAACACGCTTCCGTTCGTTACACACCCTGTGCTCTTTACAGTCGTTCCGAACAGCTTGTCGTACTCTATATCTACGTTTTGAATTACTTTTTCTTCGTTTTTGTTTTTTTCTTTGAATCTATATAAGTGTCCAACGTTGTCAAACACTCCTACTATGTATACGTCTTTTGGTATGATACCTATTGTCTTCCTTATAGTTGCTTCTGATCGCACCCCGGGCAGAACCAGATCTACCGCTAGTATTTTGATTGCCTTATTACTGTCTTGGCGTGCGTTTATTATGCTTTGTCTTACTGTAGTTATTGATTGTTTATATTTTTCTTCTGTCGTGAAGTCAATCGTTTCTGCCGTTACTACTACTCTTGTTTCCATAAACTACTCTTTCCTTTGGTTTTTGGTTGGTGGTGGTTATTACGGTTTTTTTCTGTGGTTTCGTCGTTCCTTACTTTCTTTCTTTCTTTTTATCTTCAGCATTGTTTTCTACCTGGACATACTTTCCCCTGCTTAAGTAGCTAGACATGATTAAATATAAAACGCTCAACTGAATAATTACCATTGT
>NZ_JAVRBM010000086.1:0-38769 GCF_034531255.1 Nostoc sp. ChiQUE01b
CAAATGGGTACGCCGAAATAACAAATGAGTACGCCGAAATAACAAATGAGTACGCTGAAATAACAAATGGGTACGCCGAAATAACAAATGGATACGCCGAAATAACAAATGGGTACGCCGAAATAACAAATGGGTACGCTGAAATAACAAATGGGTACGCCGAAATAACAAATGGGTACGCCATGATTGCAAGAATTTAGCTTTGTCACGCCAGCGTGCGGTTGCCGACTTGGTGAGGTACGTTTTCAAAGCTACTAATCCTGGTCAAAAAGATTTAGATGTACCTCAGTTGATTAGAAAACGCTATATATAGGACTATGATTTGATTTTTGAAACAACTCCGTACAACTCAAAAAGCCTTCAGCCCTATTCCCTACTCCCTACTCCCTACTCCCTACTCCCCACTCCCCAGCTACGTAGATAATTTCACCCAATCAAATATGATTCCTATATAGCAATACGGTTCAGATAAGCTTTTTTTTCTCCCCCTGCTTCCCCTGCATCCCCTGCTCCCCCTGCCTGCCTCAACGGATAAATTTCCTTAACTGAACCGTATTGTCCTATATAGCTCTAATTTAAATTGATTGATTAGCGATGAATAGAAATATAATTAAAGCTTTCTTTAGATAACAAAATATATTTGAAAGTAATTATTTTTGATGATATAAAATTAATCTAAACGTTCAGGGGGGTAACAAGAGAATGAAAGTTGTAAGCTTCACACCTCACTGAGATACAGGACAGGAAGCAGGTGTTTGCCAAGGGCTGTGGGGATTGAGTTGAGGAACTTGTGCTACTAGTTCTATGTTTCCATTACGATCAATTACCCAGCCAGAAGCTTCCACAATTGGAATTGTAGCAGCAATGGAAGTAGTTGAAACTGCTGTTGGTTGTGCCTGAGTCGTTGTATTTGCCAAGTTTTTTGATTTTGGTCTTAATTTCACCCACGCAGACACAGTACTTGAATCTTGTAATGGTTCAGTGGGACTCATGGGTAGTCCACCGCGTCCTGTTGCGACAAATGTATTTTGGAATTGCCGAGTTCCAGGAGTGCAGGCGGTGGAAATTTGCCTAGAAGCATCAACTAGATTAATTGGGAGTTCGACTAAGCCGTTACTAGGATTTACATCAGGTGTGTTGATTTGCACATTGCCGCTTAAATCAGGAGTTGCACCTTTTGCGGTAATATCGTTTGTGTTTGGGGAAGGCTCTTTTCTAGACTGGATGCCAAAGATACTAGCAGCATTCCTGATAGTAACATTCCCGCCACGGAATTTCGCAGAATCTGCTCTAATGTCGCTGTTTTCATTAGGAACGGCGATTATGAAGCCATTTTTAGCATCAATGGTAATATTACCACCAGTGATATCATTACCACTGGCGTTAGTGGTTATGTTGCTACCTCGACGTAATAATAGTAGAGGCGAGTTGAGAAAGATATCTCCACCTCCTCCTGTTGTGTCAGCGCTTATTTTTGCGCCGTTGTCAAGACGGATAGAGTTAGCCTGTACTGTGAGATCGCCTGCACTTCCCGAACCAACACTGCTCACAGTTAGTCCACTGGCTGCACCTTGATTGCCTACTTTCGGTTTGCCATATATATCAATATTGTCAGCGACGAATTGAGCAAGTCGAGCCGAGTAAGTTGGATCGCTGTCTGTTATTGTCACACTGTCAGTGGCATTAAGAGTGATGTTACCCGCACGCCCATTACCAGATGCGATCGCACTCAGTTGTCCACCCAACATTGCATCAATTGTATTTGTATTGATATTAATTGCTCCCCCTGTTCCACTGGCTGTAGTTCTGGCATCTACAACTGCGCCCTTGGAAATACTAAATGTATTTGTATTCACTGTTATATTGCCGCCAACTCCAAAGGAATTGGTACTGGTAAATATCCCGCTTGATACTCCATCTACGAACTGTGGAGGAGAATTGAATCTGGGTGGAATATTGTTTTGAAAAAGGTCGCTGGGAGCCACTGTTGTATTAGTCCCAGATACACTAACTTGATCTGTTGTATTGATGAAGATATTACCAGCTTTTCCTTCTCCTGATGTGACTGTATTTAGTTGAGCGCCATCTGTTAATAAGAGCGATCGCGCTGTAATATTAATCCCTTGAGCATCTCCAGTTGCCCCTTTTTGCACGGCAGTAGAGATGTCACTATCAGCCAGGGAAATTGTACCCGTAGTCTTTAGAGAAACCCCACCAGCATTTCCTTGTCCTTGAGTGCTAGCAGATATCAAAGATTGATAAGAGGAGATAAATCCTGCTTGAATATCTATATCTCCGGCTTCGCCCTTTCCATTAGCAAAAAGTATAGTTGTAATAAAGCTCTTATCTAGAGATAAATCATTCTTAAGATAGATTGATATATCGCCAGCATTTCCCTCTACTTTCTTCTCCAAATTATTATTGTCACCCACTCCAGTAGCTAAAAAAGAGCCGTTTATTAATTGGAGAGATGGCGCATTGATCCTAATATTGCCTCCATTGCCTTTTATTGTGTTGTTACTGAGGGTACAGCCAACGGCAATTAACGAGCAGATTCCAACGTTGCTGAATGCACTACCTTGATCAAACAATAGGCGATCGCGGGCATTAATAGTGATATTTCCAGCATTTCCCCGTCCATTGGCGCTGGCAGCTAAAAAAGATTTACCAGCCACAGAAAGTGTGCCAGTATCGATGGTTATATTGCCTGCATTTCCTTCACCTTGGGTGTTGGAAATTAATTGAGCGCCATTCGTTAACGAAACCGACTCGCTAGTAATTTTGATGTCGCCTCCATTACCTTCTACTTGTGTGGTATCACCGGGAAGCTGATTGACATCAGTATATACTTTCGCTCCATTCTCCAAGGAGACGCTATTGCGGGCATCAATAGTGATATTTCCGGCATTTCCTCGTCCATTGGCGCTGGCAGCTAAGAAAGATTCATTAGTTACAAAAATTGAGTCTGTATTGATGGTGAGATCACCTGCCTTTCCCACTCCCGCAGTGCTGGCATTAAGCTTAGAGCCATTGGTTACGGTAAGTAATTCTGTGCTAATGCTGATGTCGCCTCCCTTGCCTCTCGTCGCCACATTGGTATATGCTTGACCTGCCCGATCAAATAAAACGCGATCGCCGGCATTAATGGTGATATTTCCAGCATCTCCGTTTTCTCCATTGGCGCTGGCAGTTAAAAAAGATTCATTAGTCACAAAAAGTGTGCCAGTATCGATGGTTATATTGCCTGCATTTCCTTCACCTTGGGTGTTGGAAATTAATTGAGCGCCATTCGTTAACGAAACCGACTCGCTAGTAATTTTGATGTCGCCTCCATTACCTTCTACTTGTGTGGTATCACCGGGAAGCTGATTGACATCAGTATATACTTTCGCTCCATTCTCCAAGGAGACGCTATTGCGGGCATCAATAGTGATATTTCCGGCATTTCCTCGTCCATTGGCGCTGGCAGCTAAGAAAGATTCATTAGTTACAAAAATTGAGTCTGTATTGATGGTGAGATCACCTGCCTTTCCCACTCCCGAAGTACTGGCAGTCACTTGAGAGTTATTTGTAACGGAAAATGATCCTGTGCTGAAGGTTATATTACCCGCATTTCCTACTCCTGCAGTGCTGGCATTAAGCTTAGAGCCATTGGTTACGGTAAGTAATTCTGTGCTAATGCTGATGTCGCCTCCCTTGCCTCTGGTCGCCACATTCGTATATGCTTGACCTCCCAAATCAAACAATACGCGATCGCCAGCATTAATATTTATATTCCCTGCATCTCCCTCTCCATTGGCGTTGGCTGCTAAGTAAGATTGATTAGCGACAGAAAGTCTGCCAGTATCGATGATTATATTGCCTGCATTCCCTTCACCTTGGGTATTAGAAATTAATTGAGCGCCATTTGTTAACGAAACCGACCCGCTAGTAATTTTTATATCGCCTCCGTTCCCTTTTACTTCTGTGGTATCACCAGGAAGCTGATTGACATCAGTATATACTTTTGCTCCATTCTCGAAGGAGACGCTATTGCCAGCATCAATAGTGATATTTCCGGCATTTCCCCGTCCATTGGCACTGCTAGCTAAGAAAGATTCATTCGTTACAAAAAGCGAGTCTGTATTGATGGTTATATTGCCTGCATTTCCTACTCCCGAAGTACTGGCAGTCACTTGAGAGTTATTTGTAACGGAAAATGATCCTGTGCTGAAGCTGATATTACCTGCATTTCCGACTCCGGAAGTGCTGGCATTAAGCTTAGAACCATTGCTTACGGTAAGTAATCCTGTACTAATGCTGATGTCGCCTCCCTTGCCTCTGGTCGTCACATTCGTATATGCTTGACCTCCCAAATCAAACAATACGCGATCGCCGGCATTAATATTTATATTCCCTGCATCTCCCTCTCCATTGGCGTTGGCTGCTAAGTAAGAGCCTTCAAAAACTGAAAGTGACTTGGTATTAATAGTTATATTCCCTGTATTTCCCCGTCCATTGGTACTGGCTGCTAGAAAAGAGTTATTGCTCAGAGAAAGTGAATCAGCATTGATATTAATATTTCCACTATTGCCCACAGCGTTCTCTAGCACTTGATTGGAAATATTGCTGCTGTCTGCGAGCGCAACTATGCCAGTGGCATTAATCTTAATATCTCCCGCCTGAGTTTTGGATGAACCAACGCCTGAAATTCCTGTGATCAGTTGGCTTCCCTTCGATATATTCAAATTTGCTGCATTGATAGCAATATTACCACCACTGCTTGCAAGTACATTCACTTCAGCTTGATTGGTGAGAGACACATCAGCTTGTGGCACTCCTTGGGGAATATTCAAACCAAGGAAATCCCCGTTAGAAAAAAGTCCGACGGTGTTTTCTCCTGCTACTCCCCCCAACTCCACACTTCCCGAAGGAGCTACAAGCTTCCCACCATCCATGCTCACATTGCCGCCAACAAGTGTTAAATTCCTACCAGGATTTACCTGTAGACTAGACCCCCTCACCAAAACACTTGCAGAATTGCTCCCGAATTGCAAACCAATAGGGACATTAATAGTTAACAAAGGTGTAGATTGAGGATTTTTGGCACTAAATTCAAATCCATCAGTAAATTTCATACTATTGGCAGATGTGGCAAAAAATGAACCACCAATATTTAAGCGAGCATTCTCACCAAAGATAATGCCATTGGGATTAATTAGGAAGAGGTTAGCTGTGCCGTTAGCTCGAATTAGACCATCAATATTAGAGATAAAATTTCCTGTGACTCGGCTAATAATGTTTTGAATGTTTGCAGGATTGTTAAAAAATGCCTCCGAGCCAGTAGGAACAGAAAAATCTTTAAAGCTGTGGAACAGATTACCCCTTGCTTGACTTCCTCCGGTGATTTTGAAGGTGTTGTTCTCTAATGTGACGTTGGAATTATTTGGCAGAGTGCCGTCTGGGGTGATTTGGGCAACTGAGATATTTGCATATAAGGCGATCGCACTGCCAATCGCAATTCCTAGACTGTGCAACCAATCCAAACGCGCAGTTCTAAAAGACATTGCACTCTCCTATTGAAAAGGTAATTTAGCTTGGAAGCCTAATTAAATATAGGTGTCAGGACAATCAACTTATGCATAAGAGAGGATATTACCAAATTAGTATTACTGAATCAAGTGAATAAAATCATGTGACTGCTACCAATTAAAAATTAGAAGGGGAAACAAAAAACGCCTGATTCCCAACAGTGAATAGAATCATGTCACTGCTACCAATTAAGAATTAGGAAGGTTAGCAAAGCTAAAACCTCTGATTCTCAACAGTGAATAAACCAATCTCACTGCTACCAATTAAGAATCAGAAGGTTCAGCTAAACCCTGATTTCTCACAGTGAATAAACCAACCTCACTGCTACCAATTAAGAATCAGAGTCAAGGCAAACCAGCGATTACCTTCAGTTCAAACACAATTTGAAAGTCAGGAGAAAAACAATGTCTAACATCAACAACCACGGAGCAGGTATGAACAACATTGAACTTAGTCCACTTTTTCAAGAACTGACATCTGAGCAGGGTGCTGCTATTCAGGGTGGAGCAGCAATAGAATTTTTTGAAGATATAAACTTTGGAAAAACTACCTCAGGTCTCGTTACTACTGATTTGTCTTACGTCGGTGATTTTTGGAACGATAAAATATCGTCAGTTAAAGTCTACTCCGGTCGATGGGAGTTTTGGACAGATGCCAACTATTCTGGTAGGGTTTTGACATTAGACCCAGGTGAATACGCGTCATTCGCACCAAACACAAACGATGTCTTTTCGTCAGTCAGGTCCGTATAAAACTTTGGGAGCAGGACGATACTCGTTTGTTGCTAATTATGGTATTCCAAACGACTGGATTAGTTCTCTCAGACGCATATCATAGATTTGACTTCCCTTTAACCTTATCTAGTGATTTTTGTCTAGAGTTCAAAGCTGCCTCAGAAATCTATATTCTGAGGCAGCTGAATATCCTGATTCCTGACAGTGAATAAACTAATCTCACTGCTACCAATTAACAATCAGAAGGC
The DNA here is from genome assembly GCF_034531255.1 of Nostoc sp. ChiQUE01b. Taxonomy (NCBI): domain Bacteria; kingdom Bacillati; phylum Cyanobacteriota; class Cyanophyceae; order Nostocales; family Nostocaceae; genus Nostoc; species Nostoc sp. ChiQUE01b. The sequence goes on from NZ_JAVRBM010000086.1 coordinate 6,554, forward strand.
AAAGCTAAAAAACTTCTGATTCCCAGCCGTGAATAAACCAATCTCACTGCTACCAATTAATAATCAGAAGGAAGAAAACAAGCTTACCTTCAGTTCAAACCCCAATCTAAAACTCAGGAAAAAAATAATATCTAACATCAATAACTATGGAGTAGATATGAACAATAACACGTTAGCTCAATTGAACTTGAGCGCAGTCAAGGAAATTAACGATGATGTTGCTGCTACCTGTAGTGGTGGTGCTAAAGTGCAAGTATTTACGAATCCAAATTTTTCGGGAACTGCCTCAAATATTATTGATTATGATGTCCCCGGCCTTTCCAGGGTTTTCAATGATAAAATCTCGTCAATTAAAGTCTTGTCTGGTAAATGGACATTTTGGTCAGATGCCAACTTCTCTGGTAAAGGTATATCATTAACCCCAGGTAATTATCGTAATCTGGCAAAATACAGTGACGGGGCATTTAATAATGTCATATCGTCATTCAAGCGAGATATTAGATAATGACGAACTGACACTAAGTTGATGTTAAGTTCTTGTAGGTTGGGTGAAACGAGGTGAAACCTAACATAAGCTAAGGCTTGCGTTGGTTACACTTTGCGTAACCCAACCTAAGTAAGTCGGTATAAGTTCCCTGTATCGTGTAAAGCTGCCTTGCAACTGTTGCCAAACACTACGGACGCACCTTTACCCTCAACCGCGTGCGAGAAGCAGTCGGCACAGGTTCGCGGGGAACAACACTACTAGGTCTGAGATGGGGAGCAGAAACTCTAGGATTCCATGCTCGTCAAGTCCAAGCTACCGCACAATTACTAGAGAAATTAAATGAAGTTCCTTTGCCCGCCATGATTCACTCAAAAGGCTACCACTCTGGGTGGTATTTTACGAGTCAAATTCTAGCTCAAAGCGATCGCTCTTGTCTTAAAAACTTTTTGGTTTAATTATCAATCAAATATCTATCTAAAGTGGTAAGATGTTACAGACTAAAGTGGTAGGATATTACATAATCAGCTTCTGTGCATTTGTAACGTAGTCAGGGCTTCAGCCCTACTTTTATGCAACTTAAGTAAGTCGGTGTTAAAAAATCAACCTATGTAACGTTTTACAAAACTCAACAGACCTTGGTTTTACCGTGCAGACTTACATGCCGATTAGCTGACAACGCCAAAAAAGAAGTATTCACATTTAATTAGGAAAAAATGAAAGAGAACGTTTACTTACTTTAATCATTGAACAATGAAATACCACAGCGTACTGCAACACAGTCAAGAAGACTGTGGTGCTGCAAGCCTTGCAACTGTTGCCAAACACTACGGACGTACCTTTACTCTCAACCGCGTGCGAGAAGCAGTCGGCACAGGATCGCGGGGAACCACCTTGTTAGGTTTGAGACGGGGAGCAGAAACTCTAGGATTTCATGCTCGTCAAGTCCAAGCCACCCCAGAACTGCTTGAGAAATTAAATGAAGTTCCCTTGCCCGCGATCATTCACTGGAAAGGCTACCACTGGGTAGTACTATACGGGCTAAAAGGGAAAAGATGTATTATCTCTGACCCGGCATTTGGTATCCGTTATCTCACCTTAAAAGAGTTAATGGCGGGTTGGGGTGATGGCGTTATGCTGCTGTTGATGCCAGACGATAGCCGCTTCTATGAGCAACCAGAAGATAAAATTGGCGGTTTTGGGCGCTTTTTTGCCCGGATATTGCCCTATCGTAACCTTTTGATTCAGGCGATCGCTATCAACTTTGCGATCGGGCTGTTGTCCCTCGCTTCCCCGTTAATGATGCAACTCCTCACCGATGACGTGCTAGTACGGGGAGATACCCAACTGCTAACAACGGTGGCAATTGGCGTCATTGCTATGAACCTAATTCAAAATGCCATTGGTTTGGTACAATCTCACTTGATTGGTCATTTTGGTCAACGGTTGCAATACGGGCTAATTCTAGAATACGGCAGAAAACTGTTGCGCTTACCCCTATCATATTTTGAAGCACGTCGCAGTGGGGAAGTCGTTAGTCGGATTGCAGATGTTCATACCATCAATAATCTAGTTTCCCAAATTGTCCTTGGTTTACCCAGTCAATTTTTTGTGGCTCTGGTTTCCTTGGGTTTCATGCTTTTCTATAGTTGGCAATTGACTCTGGCTTCCGTTGCCGCTTTTGTTATTGTCACTTTTGTCAACCTGCTTTTTCTTCCCGCCTTGCGCCAAAAAACTCGCAGCCTCATCGTTAAAGGTACGGAAAATCAAGGCTTTTTAGTCGAAACCTTTCGCGGTGTTCAAGTCCTGAAAACCACCCAAGCTACAGAGCAAGCTTGGCAAGAATATCAGACAAATTTTGGTCGCCTTGCTAACTTAGACTGGACGACGATGAAGTTGGAGCTTTACAGCGGCACAGTCACTAGTATTCTTTCCAAATTGACGAGTATTAGCATACTCTGGTTAGGTTCTAGCTTGGTGATTAATCAGACATTATCCATCGGTCAACTGCTAGCGTACAGTGGTATGAGTGGTAGCTTTCTTGAATTTTTAGAGTCAGCAGTCGGGCTAATTGATGAATTTATTACTGCTCAGATTGTCGTTCAACGCTTGACAGAAGTGATAGATTCTACCCCAGAAGATGAAAATGACTTTAAAAAACCTTGGGCAGAAATTCCTGGCAATGCAGAGATTAGTTGTTCTCAAGTTAACTTTCACCATCCTGGTAGAACTGACCTGTTAGAAAATTTTTCTTTAACTATTCCTGGTGGTAAAGTAATAGCCTTAATCGGTCAATCTGGCTGTGGAAAAAGCTCCCTTGGCAAATTAATTACTGGTTTATATCGCGTTCAATCTGGTAATATCCGTTATGGTTTATACAACCAGCAAGACTTATCTTTAGAATGTTTGCGGCAGCAAGTCGTATTAGTTCCCCAAGAACCTCATTTTTGGAGTCGTTCGATTGTGGACAATTTTCACTTCAGTTATCCCAACATTAGTTTTGAGGAAATAGTCAAAGCTTGTCAAATTGCTGGTGCAGATGAATTTATTAGCAAATTACCTGATAAATATCAAACTGTTTTAGGCGAATTTGGTGCAAATATTTCTGGCGGACAAAGGCAGAGATTAGCTATAGCTAGAGCAATTGTTACTGACCCACCTATATTAATTTTAGATGAATCCACAGGTGCTCTTGACCCAGTAAGTGAAACTAAAGTTTTGGATAGATTACTTAATCACCGTCAAGGTAAAACTACAATTATGATTAGCCACCGTCCTCAAGTTATCAAACGGGCTGATTGGATTGTGTTGCTTGAAGATGGGCGCTTAAAAATTCAAGGAACTCCAGATGAATTACGTCAGATACCTGGAGAGCATTTAAGCTTTATTGATGAGATTTATTCTTCTACAAATGGTCTTAAATCTTCTTTAGTTATTCGGAATTAGTTAATAGTTATTAGATATTTTATATCTACTCATTATCTAGTCTTTTTAAAGGACTCAAGCCTCAGGAAAAAGACTAGATTATATTGCGAACTGAGTGAACTAAAATGACGCAATTGCCAGGAATTAGAGTTTTATAAGTTTTGTAACAAATGAATTTTATTTGTGCTTATTTAGTAATATGAAAACATAACTAATGACAGTAGACTGAAAACTTTTGTAAATTCATGAAATAATGCGAGTTTTAACCGATGTTTCTGGGGCTGACCAGAGCGATCGCTAATAGCAAAAAAGCCCATCTACAACCCGATTGCTCAAAAAGCAGATTCTGGGAGGATTTCAACAGATGGTGTTTTTTAGCTCAAATAATCGGCTGGTAAGTCTTTTAAAAAACTTTTCAGTCTACTGCTGGAGTTATGCAATGCCAAAAAAAGAAGTATTCACACTTAATTAGGAGAGAAAAATGAAAGAGAACTGGTTTGAAGCAATTTCTAGCATCAAGGAACTTAATGATGAAGATGCTGCTACCTGTAGTGGTGGTGTGGCCTATACTGGGAGCGGCGACCCAGATGTAATTTTGTATAGAGATGTACAATTCGCCGGCAGTAATCCTCTGAGGGTTAATGCATCACCAGGTGATGGTCTTCGCTACGTTGGTAATGATTTCAACGATCTAACCTCATCTCTTGTCATTATTCGGGGTACATGGGCATTCTATAGAGACGCCAACTTTACGACGTATCAGACCACTCTGGGACCAGGAATATACTCTATTCCCCCAAGCGGTATTGCAAACGACAGTCTAAGTTCCCTCTATCGTGTAAGTTAGATTTAATATGATGTCCGGGTAATTAACGATAATACCCGGAACTCTACCCCGCTTGCGGGGGGTTAGGGAAGGAACTCCAGAAGAATTATGTCATATTCTTAGAAAGCATTTAAGCTTTATTGATCATATTTATCCTGAGAAGAATGGTTTGAAATCTTCTTTGGCTATTCAGAATTAGTTAATGATTATTGAGAATTTTTATCTACTCAACACTGATGATTAGTAACTCTCAAAAAAATTTTTTACCCTTAGTTCAAGACAACGAGTTTCTCCCACCAATTAGTCGTTGGACTACATTTGGCGGACTGTTTATCGTGTTTGCCTTGGCGTTAGCTGTTCCTGTGGCTGCGGTTACTAAATATAAAGTTACAGTGATTGGGCAAGCGGTTGTCCGTCCTGCGGGTGAATTGCCAATTGTGCAGGCGGCGACAGAAGGACAGGTAATGCAGATTTACGTCAAAGAAAATCAAACGCTGCAAAAAGGAGATATAATTGCTACTATTGATGACTCTCGATTGCAAACCAAAAAAAACCAGCTGCAAACCAATATTCAACAAGCTAGGTTACAACTAATTCAAACCGTTCCGCAAATTAATGCAATTGATAGTCAAATTCGAGCTGAAAACGATCGCACCAATCGGACTATCGCCTCTGCTAAAGCTGAATTGCAAGGACGCGATCGCGATCATCAAGACAAAAAAATTACCAGCATCACTGAACTTCAAGAAGCATCAGCCAATGTCAAAATGGCTCAAGAAGAATTATATGCAGGGCAAGCACAGTTACAATCAGCATTAGCTAATCTCCACGCAACTGAGGCGGCTTTAGGAGCAGCGACATCAAAGCAGAGCCGATATGACAGTGCTGCTAAACAAGGAGCATTATCCCGCGACCAACTAGAAGAAGTACAGCTGGCTGTAAAACAACAGGAACAAGCTGTACAGGCGCAAAAAGCAACTTATAAAGCCCAAGAAAAAACAAATGAACGGCTAAAACAAGCTGTTAATGGGGCTATTGCTAAACGCGATCGTGCTCAAGCAGTTCTCAACCCAAGCAATGCAGAGGTAGCAATGGCGACCGAACGCATTGCTCAAGAAAAAGCCTCTGGGGAAGTAAATAAAGCATCGTTAGAAAGAGAACTTCAAGCACTTCTCAAACAGAAAATTGAAACGGAAAAACAATTAGAGCGCGATACTAGCGAATTCAAGCAAGCTGAAATTGACCTGAAGCAAACTACTATTACCGCTACAGCAGACGGGATTATTTCCAAGCTCAATTTGAGAAACCCCGGTCAAACTCTCCGGGCTGGGGAGGAAGTTGTCCAAATTGTTCCTAGTAATGCACCTTTAGTTATCAAAGCAGCTGTCGGTTCTGAGGAAAAAGGTAAGATAAAAGTTGGTCAAAAGGTGCAAATGCGAGTTAGTGCTTGTGCTTATCCTGATTACGGTACTCTCAATGGGGTTGTCAAAACGATTTCCCCGGATGCTGTTAGTTCGCAAAAAAACGATGCAGATGCTGATACGAACTCTATCCCAAAAGCAACTGCTGTAGGTGCTTTTTACGAAGTCACAATTGAACCAGAGAAACTTGCTTTAGGTCGCAGTACAAAGAAATGTCAAATTCAATTGGGTATGGATGGCAGAGTTGATATTATTACCCGCGAAGAAACTGTACTGCAATTCTTGCTTCGCAAGGCAAGGTTAATAACAGATTTGTGACATTGACATCAAGAGACAGATTTATGTTCATGCAAAACTTTAATATGCATGTTTTTTGGTGGATTTTGGTTTCTAGCGTCAATATTTTATTTTTAATTATTTTTTACGAAACAATATATTTGACAGACATTTCAACGGCAATTTTTAGTGTCAGCAATATACTAGTAGCTATTTTAGTCCGTAATGAACTGATTTTGCATTTATTGTATCGTTTGGCAGTATGGACTTCGGTAAAGATTGTTTATGGCAAATACTATCTTAATAGTGGCGTTCATTACATCGGTGGCGTTCACGCCTCATGTGCTACTTGGGGTTTTCTCTGGCTAATTGTTGATGTATTCCAGCAGTTGGGAAACCCAAGCGATCCTCTGTCAATGGCTACATCCAGCGATCCTATATCAATCGCTACATCAAGTATACTTTTAACACTTTTATTTATTATTATCCTCACTGCTATTCCCCCATTCCGCCATAAGTTCCATGACACGTTTGAAATCAGCCATCGCTATCTGGGATGGTCTTGTTTAAGTATTCTCGTCTTGCATCAAATTAGATTTCAATTTATCATCGCTCTCAACCAAGCTTATCCTCTAGAAACTTTATTAACTAATCCAGTTTTACTGGCGATCGCGCTGATGATTTTCAGCATATTTTTGCCTTGGATCAGCGTGCAGTGTTTTGATAATTTTAGGATGGATTGTCCATCTGTTGGGGTTTTAGTTGTAACTCTTCCAGGAAGGGCTGATGTCGGGACATTTGCTCGAATTAGTCTAGATGGTATTGAATGGCATTCCTTTTCTGTTGCCGGAACGAGTTTCAGCAAACAAACGGACGAATCAGAAATTCATTTAATAATTGGTGCAGTAGGTGATTGGACTAAAAATTTGATTCGGCAAGTTGAAAAAGGAAATTTGCCCAAACGACTATGGGTTCGTCGAGTTAAGCCTCCTGGTTTTATGTTTTCAATTAACGCTTATTCACGAGTAGTTGTAATCGCAACTGGAGCAGGAATTGCACCAGTTATACCTCATGTGATAGAAAATAGTCACAAACTTTGTATTGTCTGGATCGCTAACGAACACGAACAAACTTACGGCAAAAAGCTTTGGTCGTTGCTTGACTCTCATCCTCGTTGCAATATTTTCGATACAAGAATGCGTGGTAGACCAAATGTAGAGCAGCTAGCTCTTAGTGCCGTTCAAGATTTTCGGGCGCAAGCTGTGTTTTGTGTATCCAACAAAGCAGTTACTGAAAAGGTGGTCAAGACTTGTTTGGGAAAAGGTATTCCAGCTTATGGAGCTACCTGGGATTCATGAGGCTGCCGTATGCTTTGTTTGTTGCTTAAGGAATGAAATTAGATCATGTCCGCTTGATTACTTATTAAACCCGAAGAACCCCACCCCGCCAAAGCTACGCGCCAGTCGCTCATGGGGGAAACCCCCAAGACCGCGCTGGCTACGTTTTGTCTCCCCTAAGAGCTTGCGGGGAGGGGATTAAGGGGTGGGGTGCAGTGACTGTGGAAATCATAACTAATTATGCGGACATGATATTACGTCCTATTACATAGTGGAGGCTGGTTTCCTAAATACCCTAAATAGTATTTAGAAAATTAACTAAAATTTAAAGCGATTTGTTTCATGAAATTAATTAAAACAGCTTCAGGAAAAATTATCTTTTCGATTTTAGTCCTTAGCTGTCTAGCTATTATTGGAGTTAGGCTGAGACGGAACTTTTCTCAAATTCGTAGTGTCCAAGCTTTTGTTAACGGTGAAATCATTTTTGTCCGGGCATCCATCCCAGGCGAACTAGAGTTGAAAAGCGAAAAAATTAAGTTGAGCAACCAACTTGAGAAAGGTACACAAATCGGCACAATTAAATCTACTGTCGAAAATCCACGAGTGTCAGTCCTCACAGTTGACAAGCAGCAATTGAAAACTCGTCTACAGGATGTTCAACAACAACTCTCTGGGATAAAACAGCAAATTCGCAATCGAAGTGAACTGATGAACCTGTTTAAACAGCAAACAGGTACGCAGAAAATGCTTCAATTTAACTATGCCCGTCAACAGATAAAACAATATGAAGGGGAAATTGCTCGTGCTAGGGCCAAAGAAAAAGTAGCGCTTGCCGACGCTCAACGCTTTGCTAGTTTAGCTAAGGAAGGAGCAGAGACCATTTCCAAAGCCGACAATCAAATTGCAGAAGCGCAGCAAGCATCTGCTGTAGTCAAAGAAGCTCAATCAAAAATTGAGCTAGCCAAACTCAACTTAGAAGCAACGAAAGCCGGACTTCAGCTAGAAGGAACTCGCACCTTAAGCTATCCTGAAACTCGCGTTCTCGAACTTGATGTAGAGTTAATAGACCTAAAGCAACAAGAAAGAAACCTCTCTAAACAAATCCAGAGCATTCAGTCACAGCTATCCATTACCAGTAAAGAATTGCAGGTTCAACAAAACGTCTTGGTTCTAGCACCAACAACAGGCGTAATCTGGTCAATTGATTCCCAGCCCCAGGAAATAGTCGAAGCTAATAAATCGATTATTCAGTTACTCAACTGTCAGAATCTTTGGATAGAAGCATTTATAAATGAGACTGATGCTAATAAACTTGTAATTGGACAAGAAGCCCAAATCAACATTAATAAGTCAAGTAATGTTCAATGGAAAGGACGAGTAGAGACAATCAGAGCAGGTACAGGTCGTGTTGAAGTTGGACAATATGTTGTAGAACCACCGCCAGAAATTGCCCGCCGTCAACTATCAGTACGGGTAGCGGCAGTGCGAATCAAAGTTGATTGGCAGAAAACCCCTAGATTTGACGATTTTTGTCTGGCAGGGAGGAGTGTAGATGTTCGCTTTATCGAGTCAAAGTCCTCCCCTTTTTAGCATTTTATGCCTTTATTTTTTACTAGTTTGACATTACTCAACTAATGATTGTGGAGTAGCGGAAAATTCCCGGCGACTTTGAATAAATATAACTAAAACACCGCTTACAACTACGCCAAAGGCAGAAGGAATAAATGGCAACCATAACCCTTGTTTTAAAAGAGCGATCGCACAAACTCCATATAAGATGACAACTGTCACAAAGATAGCATATCTCTGATGTGAGAGCGATCGCACCCACCAAATAATCAGACTCCCAACTACAGACCAACCGCATATCCAGAGAATATCGCCCCAATAAGGCAAAACCCAAAGAATTGGACGTTGGTCTAAAACTGCACTCAAAACTTGGCTAACCATTTGTGCTTGTATAAATACCCCTGATATTTCTTGGTAATCTTGTTGTGCAGTACTGTAGGGAGTTGACCAAGTATCGCTGACTGTATTAGCTGTCACTCCAACGATAACTACCTTATCTTTAAATGATTTACGATCAAATTTATTACTCAATACATCATCAAGGGAAACTCTCTGATAATCTGTATTACGGTAATTGACAAGTATTTGATTTCCACCTAAATCAACTCCTTGTTGATAGGCACCACTGCGACTAAATTTTAAGCGTTTAAATACTTTAGAGCCAAACTGTACATAATCTTCATTAAATTTAGGTTTAATATTTTCGTAAGATAAGTAACGAGTAACTAATTGCAACGAGAGCGAATAAGGCGTTGTACAAGTCGAAAAAGGCTCTTGTGCCATCATCAAAATTTGGCGACGGACGATACCATCTGGGTCTTGAATTACATCAGTAAAACCCTGACGTACTACAGGTACGTCTTTCGGAGGTTTAACACCTTGGGGATCGTATTTACTATCGGTGCTTTTGCAGACAACAACAACGTTCTCTTTATTAAGTTCAGTCGGAAGTTGTATTAGATTTGATTTATTTGGGGGGTCAGCAAAGTCTCTATAAATATCCAGTCCAATAACTCGCGGTTGATACTTTTGTAATTTGTTGAGCAATTTAGCTAACGTACTATCCGAAATGGATTTCAGTCCTTTGGTCATGTCTTGTCGTGATTGAATATCTTTTTCAGTAATTTCTACAATTATCAACTTTGGATCTGGATCTTCCTTGAGTCCTAGCCGTAGCATTTGATCAAAACTTTGCAGTTCGATTTTCTCAAAGACTCCCAAGTATCTCAAACCTACCGTTGAAACAGCCACAAGAAAAGTACTAAGTAGTACATTCCAAAATTTAGATTTTGATGTCGCAATTTTACCTTTTGTCGAAACTTTACTTATAAATTTAGTATCAGCAAAATTACCGGACAGTTCTTGCCACGTAGTAGGAACAGTTGTCGGATTTTGACAGATAACTGGCAACCAACTGGCACAAGGAAATTCATTTTCCAGTCCTTGAAGTCTTTCTCGTGCTTCTCGCACAGCCAAGTAAAATGGTTTGCTATCTGCAAAGGCGGTAAGAAAGTTTTTTAAAAATTCCTGTGCTATTAAATCTGGCACTCCTTCCCGCATTACAATCATTTGGGGAATGTTTAAATCAGCTAAATTTCGTCCTAAACCAATTCCGTCACAAGAATTGAAAATTGCCAGTTTCAAACCGCGTCTAATTGCTGCCTTAAGTGCATGTTTCAATTGCGAAATTGCTAAACTTTCTGTTTGATTGATGCAAATTTCCCCAATCTCTCCGTCAGCAAGACTAGTACTATGTCCAGCAAAAAATAGAATATCCCAATCCTGATTCCATAGATATTTGTCAAGTGTTTGCCGTGTTGGTTCTATAAGAAAGGTGGTTTTGGCATCTGTTAAACCTTGTAACAAAGAGGCGTCTTGATCAATATCAATCCCAACTTTATTACCTAGAATTGCCAAAATTTTGACTTTACCTGTAGGAGATTTTTGTAATAGCTGAGGAGATTCATACTCATGATTGCTCAAAGCTAATTCCGCTTTCGGGTAATCTTCAAAAAAATGCCATAGATGCCAAGGCAAACGATGCAATAGAACTATATTTGTTTCAATAACTACTCTAATTTCATCATGACGACTGAGTAGAGTTCGCAACTGCCGTTCAATATTCTGAAATGACTCAAATTTCAACCAAGCATTGATATTTGCTTGTAGCTGTTGACACACTTCATCGAAGTCATTTACAGAAATATTGGTTATGTCTTGTGAATGTACTTTTATCCGTTGATTGCTACTACCCAGGCGTTGATGAACTGCTGCGTAGAGTAACTGCCATCTGCGGTAGAGTTCGCTTAGTTCTGGTGCTGGCGGTAGACTTCCTGTTAATTTCACGGGTACAAATTGGTTTTGACACCAAAGTTGAGCTGTGACAACAGGAAATCCTTGCTTTAAATCTCCTCCCAAAAAGCTGAAGACAAGTAGCTTACTCATAAGTTAAGTGGACTTTGCCATTCGTGATTAACTAATGACTAATCAACAAGGAGCATTCTACTTATGCAAAAATACCAAAGGAAAGTGTAGTATAATGACTACACAAGACAAATTTGGGCTAAACCTATGACCAGAGGCATTAAAAACTTTTGAAGGGATCGAAAAAATAGTGCGTAGTTTACCGCCGTAGGCATCGCTCCTTGCTTAAGCATGTCAGCCCTCATAATCGCCTTTTTTATCGAACAAACTACGGATACAAGCAAAGGACGGACTACTGCTGGCTCTTAATAACTAAATCACAAAACTTTCTGTAATCTGGCAACTATCAAGAGCAACCTGGATGCTGAAACATTCTCCCACTTCCCCATCAAAGAGTTTCAACTGCACATAAATATCTTGAATTCTTGCTTGTACTTGTTGAAGTATTTCCCCTCGATCTGAAAGTAAAACTAGCTTGATAGTAGCAGGTAGGTAAGGTTGATTAGAAGCTGGATGTAGCTGCACGCGAATCTTAACTTGTTGGTTAGCTTCTGGTATTAAGGCAACTAATAAAACAACTTTTTGAGCCTCTATTTCCATTCCCAAGTCAATCAGCTTGGCGCGTTTGATAACGGCAGTATTTAACCCGGAAGAAGTGCGGAAATTAAAAGCTAGGCTACTGGAGTTTGGCTCAACAAAAGTTTCTATAGCTTGCCAAGAAGCATCGTAAATTTGCTCCAGCCAACGACTGAGATTCACTTGTACTTGTGAAAATTGCGTTCGCAGCCTTTCTTGGTACAAACGCTGCCGCCACTGCTCATTTTCTAGTAGCACTCCCCAGGTTGTAAATGGCACTGTAAGTCTAGGAAATGTTACAGAGGAATTACCTAACCGTTGCACAAGATTTTCTGCTTGAACAGTCGATAATTCTGGTAGTGGAGCGATCTCCGTTTTCATCTCCTCTGTTCCACAAAATTGGTAGGTGATCCAAAAAGCATTCAGGTCTTTAATTAAGTGGCGTGCATCTATACAATAAGTCCTATCTACTTGGTCATAGTTTGCTAGTGATTTAAGCTCACTATGGGTTATGTAGCCCCAAATTCTTACCCATTCGCCATCTGATGTGACTTGTACTGCTAAATAATAGTCTGCTGCCCAAGTGGGAATATCTACCCATTCTTGAGGAACTTCTAACTCGCTATCATCAATTGCCTCGCTAGGAATTAAAACGACTCGCTTTTGGTTTAACAAAATTGCTGTGCCATTGACAAATTCCCAAAAAGCAGGAATACCAGGGGAACTATGCCAGATACTTGCTTCTGGAACATATTCAGCTTTTACCCAATTCAAAAACCCATGAAGGCAAATTTGATTCATGTAAGCACGCCAGCGACTGCTAGGTGTGGTATACATTTGGCTTTCTTGCCAACAACTTGTCTGTAATGATGGTGATATTTCTAACAAAAGTTCCTGCGGTTCTGTAAAAGCCGAAGTCATTTTTACTACCTTATCTTTCATAACATCAGCGAAATTCCCCATACTTAACTTTCAACCATTCTTCCAAAGTACTACTCATATCATTAACTAGGTTGGAAGTCACAGAAATATTAAGCGTGTCTTGACTCCATTGGATCAACGCTGCTAGCATTAATTCTCTAGCTTTGATCAGCCGACGAGAAACAGTAGGCTGACTGATTTGTAGGCGTTCTACAATCTGTGGCTGAGTTAACCCCTGTTGGTAGTAAAGTTTAAGTATTTCCTGGCTTTTTGCCTCCAAAGTTTGTAAAGTTTTTAACAAAATAGCTTGAATCTGAGATTGTTGCTTTTGTTGGTATTGGGCATCCTCTTGGGCTATCATCTGAGCGATTAATGAGTCAGAGGATAAATCTGGCAAATCAAAAGTTGTTGTGGAGTCATCTTCTGATATCGCTAAATTTAGAGAACTAACAGGTGGATACAGATAACCACGCACGTACACAGCTGCTTGGGTTAACCACTGTTCAATTTTCTCTCTCGTGCATTGTGGAGTAGGTTGAGTTAACTGATTTTGGCGTTCGCGGTTGTAGAGGTTGACAATAGCTTCCCAAAGTTGCGGTTCTGGTTCTGGTAGTGACTTTGTGCCACCTGGTTGGTTTTGAACATACAGTTCTTTGAAGCAAGTCCAGGCGAGTCGATATTGGGCAATTAGAATAGGTGATAATCCAGCTTGAGCAAGAGCTTCTAATAACTGCTTTTTGCTTACTTTGCGCAACAATGCCCAATTTGTGCAAATATCAGCTTCTTTGCGTTGGCGTAAAATATCTTTTAGCCGACTGGGAACTGCCATAGTAGCATAGGCTTTTAAGCTAGAGCATTTTTCTAGATTAAAATTTTTGAGAATTGTTTCAGTTTCAGCATTCGCCATTTGAAAATAATCTGCTAGGCTATGTTGACTATTTGTAAATTTGGCAATTGTTTTTTTAGCAGCCCAATAATTTGGTTCCTGTAAATAAGCAGATAAATGCATTCTAGCAAGGCTATTAGATTCCTCTTGCCAGCACTTGTGCCAATGTAACGCCCAAAAATTTTCTGAGTTAGGGACGAATGGTGAAGACTCCAAGCAATTTTGAATATTTCGATGCAGTTTGATATCAATCAACCATTTGCTGAATCTGTCTTCTTCCAACTCAACAAAGGTTGAGAACATCTCGATAATTTTTTGACGAGGACGCATAAGCAGTTAAAAATTTCAATTTATCCGAACTTAGGCAACACAGTTGCGAACATATACCTAATCGAGTCTTTTTGGGAATATGCCCTTCGGTATACTTTTGACTATTTACTTTTCCTAACTCCCTAAAAAATGGGCGAACCGATAGTAATTAAAGTTAATTGTTTATTATTCAGCTTAGTTTTTTGTTTTTAATATGTCTGTAGATAGCTGCAATATTGCGGGCATCATCAATACCACGATGGTGTGTGCCTTTTAATTCTATCCCCAACTCATTGAGAGCCTGTGCCATGCCAAATTTTTTAGATACGCCAAGATATTCCGAAAATTCCTCTTTGATATTTATATGTTCTGAAGTAAAAGGATAGGGAAAATTATGAAACGCACAATCTTGAATAAATTGCTTTTTGTCGTAATTACCCCAAGAACAAAAAATATAGTTGGGAAATAAATTAATCCATTCTTTAAAGCCAGAAATTGCCTCGATAAATTTTGGTGCTTCGTCAACATCTTGCTGCCGAATACTAGTCAATTCTGTGCAAAAACCTGTCAGTTGCGGATGTCTCACAGGTTGGATGAATTGCTGAAACTCTGAATCAATTTCCCACGTTGTTCGATTGAGCATCACTCCACCGATTTCAATGATTTCCATTTCATGACGAGGAATAGTTTTACTGTTACAGCATGTAGCTTCCAAATCGACTATCAGATAATAGTGGGATATTTTAGTATTCATATTAGATTGAGGATTAATACTGGTAAAGCTTTATACTTTTAGTTAAAATTTACAGGTTTTTTGTAGGGAATTTGTAGGAATTATACTACAAAAACGTGATATTTACAGTAGCTTTGCTTTTTTTATTTATTTGAACCACAACCTTCTGTATAGACTTACAGGTAGCTGTAAGACTACAGGGATTTAAATTGATGAAAAAGGTTTAACCCAACTCAATTGAATAGCGATATTAAGAGCGATTGCAGCCAGCGCAAACGATAACAAACTTTCTGCCGCCAACACCAAAAAAGGCCAAATTGTGCTGTGAGAATTCCACCCAAATTCTATCTGAGTTAATCCGCGCACCAAGCCAAAGGCTAACACACCACCAGCTTTGAGTTGGGGATTTTGATCGGAGCGGATGATATAGCGGTAGGTGACACCAAATAGGAAACCAGTAAAAGTGGCAACTGCACCATTTACCCATAAGTGCCAGTTGAGATCACTTTGCAGACATACAAATGTCTGAAAATACGTTGCTAGTACTAGAGTATTTAACAGACAGGCAATCGCAAAGCTAAAACACACAGATAATCCCCCAATTATTCCAGCCTTGAGGGATTCTATACGTTCTGCCATTAATTGAGGATCTAAAGTTGGGTTCACTCTATATATAAATTAGGTATTGGTATTGGGAAAGAGTTTTCCCAATACCAATATGATAAATGCTAGAGCAGTTTTGTAATTAGTAAAATATTGTTCTCATGTGGGAATTTTGATGATAAACTCGGTACCTATGCCAGGTTGAGAATTCACATCTAAAATGCCTTTGTGTTTCTCTACAATTATTTGATATGCAATCGACAAGCCAAGTCCAGTACCTTTTCCAACAGTTTTCGTGGTAAACAACGGCTCAAACAATCGTTTTTTAAGCCGTTCAGGAATACCAACCCCATTGTCAGCAATCCGAATTATAACTAAGTTTTCAGAATCTATTTCTGTGGCAATTTTAATCTGAGGAATTAAATTGCTCTTTTTTTCTTCTATTATAGCTTCATCAAGAGCATCAACTGCATTTGCCAGAATGTTCATAAATACTTGATTCATTTCCCCTAAATAGCATCTGACCAGTGGTAATTCTCCATAACTTTTAATAACTTCAATGCGAGGGCGATCGCCATTAGCATTGAGGCGGTGTTGCAAAATCATTAGTGTACTATCTAGTCCTTGGTGCAAATCAGCAGATATTTTGGCATCTCTGTCTGAACGACAGAAGTTGCGGAGTGAATTAGAAATGTTCCTAATTCGTTCACTTCCTAAGTGGAGTGAGTTCAAGATTTTTACCATATCTTCGAGAACAAAGTTCAGATCCAAGTTCTCAATAGTATTGGTAATTTTAGCTGTTGGGTTTGGATACTCTTGTTCATACAGTAGGAGCAACTCGGTTACTGCTGCAATGTGTTCTTGCAAGGGTGGAATATTACTAGAAATAAAGTTGATCGGGTTATTGATTTCATGGCCAACACCAGCGATTAACTCTCCGAGTGTTGATAGTTTTTCTTGCTGCACTAGTTGGACTTGGGCTTTTTGCAAAGCCTTGGTGCGATCGCTAACTTGTTGTTCCAAAGATTCAGTCAATTGTTTGAGTTGTAAATGTACGCGCACTCTGGCAATGACTTCCTCTTGGGCAAACGGTTTAGGGATATAGTCTACTGCACCAAGGGAAAATCCCTTCGTTTTGCTTTCCGTATCCGCTAAGGCTGTGGTAAAAATAATCGGAATGTTTTGGGTAACAGGATTAGCTTTGAGGCGGCGACAAGTTTCAAATCCGTCAATACCGGGCATTTGGACATCCAGCAAAATCAACTCTGGTTGATTGCGTTCGGCTTGAGCGATCGCACTTTCTCCATCGACTGCAACCCGAAAACGAAAACCCTCACTATTGAGTGCTTCACACACGACAGATAAATTTGTCGGATTATCATCCACAATCAAAATAAATCCGTTATTTTGAGTTTTGCTCATGATGAATTTAAAACTGAATTTTAACTCAAATTAATCGATGTATTGTTGAAGAAAAGTTTCCAAACGTTTGAGTTGGAAATTACTAGCAAGCTGGACGATTTGCTGGGCAAAAACGCTTAACTGCTCATGAGATGCAGGAAGTTCCTCAGCCAGTTCTAAGATTTTTTGAATATCGCCGTCTTCTGTCAGTTCGAGTAAATCTTGTAAAACCTCTTTGGCAGGATAAATCATCTCATTTTGTTGATTCAAACCATCTGTATAGGTTTTTTTGATTGCGTCTACCTTACTATCAAAAACCCATTCCAGGTGCAAAAATTGTCGTAACATTTCCAGCAGCGTTTCAGCTTCTACAGGCTTTGGTAAAAATGCATCTGCACCGACATCAATACTCTTGTGTTGGTCGATTGCAAACACACTGGCTGAGGAAGCGATGACAGCAATTTCTTTAAATGACCCAGGCTGACGCAAACGCTCGATCAACTCAAATCCATTCAATATAGGCATTACTAGGTCAGTGATAATCATATCTGGTTTGTGGGCTAGAGCCTGTTCCCATGCTTCCTGACCCTGACTAGCTTCTACAACAGTAAACCCAACAGGCTCTAGTAAATTTACAATTACCGATCGGTTTTCCCATTTGTCATCCGCAATCAAAATGGTACGCCTTTGTCCTTGATAACCAATAATAGTTCCTTGCTCAACCACTCTAGAAACCTTGGCCCAGTCTTTAGATTCTGGGAATTCTGCCTCAAACCAGAAAGTACTACCTTTGCGTAAGGTACTTTGCACTTGAATTTGACCACCCATCAACAAAACAATTTTTTGGCTGATTGCTAATCCCAAGCCTGTACCTTCAGATTGTCGTTTTTGATTTCCTACTTGTTCAAAGGGCTGGAAAATTTTCTGGGCTTGTTCAGGGCTTATACCCGTGCCAGTATCTATTACCTCAAAGCGAATTTTGTAGTTAGTCTGTCCATTGGTATTTAATTCTTGAGCAATGACCTTAACTTTGAAGGTGACACTGCCTTCATTAGTAAATTTAATCGCATTACTAAGCAAGTTAATCAGTACTTGCCGCAAGCGTTTTTCATCAGCATGAATACCTGTTGGCAAATCAGGATCTAGTTGGACGTAAAATGCGATCACCTTTTGTTCTGCCCGGATGCGGCAAATTTCAGTGACGCTATCTATAAAGGCAGGCAAGTAGAAATCAACAGGATATAATTCCAACTTCCGGGCTTCTATTTTGGAGAGATCCAGAACATCATTAATCAGGGTTAAAAGATGAGAACCACATTGGTAAATGATGCTGACTCCTTTGCGTCCTTTCTCACTTAAAGATTCTGTACGTTGAAGAATTTGTGTATAGCCCAAGATGCCGTTGAGAGGTGTGCGTAGTTCATGACTCATATTGGCGAGAAATTCACTCTTGGCTTGATTGGAGTTTTGAGCGACTTCTTCTGCAATGCGTAGTTCTTTCTCGATGCGCTTGCGCTCGACAATTTCAGTTGAAAGCGTTCGATTGATAACTTCTAACTGGGCAGGGCTGGGTAGTGTTAGAGCTTGAGGCATGAGATAAAATAACGCAAATGCCGTGTATATCGAAATAATGGCAGTTAAAGCTTTTAAACTACCTGCAAGCCAATAGTCTGGATGCCAAAGCGTCCAAATATCCATCAAGTGTCCAGTACCACAGGCAATGATAAAAGCACCAAATAACAAAAAGACTCCATTGAAAGGAACGTCTTTACGCTTGGAAATAAAGTAAATTAGTAGGAAGGGAATAGAATAATACGCAAAAGCGATCGTGGCATCAGAAATAATGTGGAGCGAAACTAATCCAGTTTGCCAGAGATAACAATGTCCGTGGGGAACAAAACCGTTCGAGTGGAAAGGATAGTTAAAAAACGTTGGCATGATATTAGGGGTTGCTGGATTTGAAAGATATACCCAGAACTCTAGTATTCCCAAATAATCAAGTGGAAAAGCCCGATCGCTAATTTTTTACATTTGTCTTTATTAATGCTTGAAGTACCAGCGTACCAAGAAAAAAGGGTGTCTTTTATGCGTAGGTGTAGCCCGTCGTAGACATCGCACGCAAAACTTATAATGTCATGATAAAAAAATCTCAGCCTGCCCAATCCCTGTATGATAAATATTAGAAACCTTTTGTAATTATTTGAAAAGTGGGACTATGGAGATTTTGACACTAGGTTGGGTATCGTTGTTAGTTGTGTTTACTTGGTCAATTGCAATGGTAGTGTGGGGACGTAACGGACTGTAGAGGCATTGTGGAAAGTCCATTTTTGAGTATTTTGGCTTTATTTGCTGTAGTGCTGCTCGTAGTAGTCACTGGTGGTATTGGTTATTTGACCCTAGCAGATTGGCGCGATCGCCGTCGCCGAGATGAAGAGAAACGCACCACCCGCAGCGCTACTTCCAAGCGGCGATAATTTTCTTTTGGTTGAAAAATATTTTTCTAGGGACGCGATACCATCGTGTCCCTATACTATTTTGTATGACATTCCCAAGAAATAACTGTTACCTTTGCGATCGCAACGGGAATTATGAGATAGAAGACTTTCAATATTTAAAGTCCCACTGGGAATGGAAAACTCCTCTACTACTCAACCCATACAACCAAATTCAGAACGGCAAGAATCTTATTCAGATGTGACATTCTCCTTACGTCAGAATGAGCAGCAAAAAGCCTTATCTGGAGTTATTGCCCGTATTCGGGAGTCTCTAGACATAGAAACTATCTTCAAAATTACAGTCACTGAAGTTCGCCAACTTCTGAAAAGCGATCGGGTTAGCGTGTTTCGTTTTTATCCTGATTTAGCATGGGAAGGAGAATTTATCTATGAAGATGTAGCAACAGAATGGGATTCGGCACTAGCAGCCAAACTGCGCGACCACTGCTTTAGTGAGGAGTTCGCAGGACTTTATCAGCAAGGTCGAATTAGAGCAATAGCTGATATTTATCAAGTTAATGCCAGTGATTGCTACATCCAGATTCTAGAAAAATTCCAAGTACGTGCCAATATAATTGCCCCCTTGATCAAAGGTAAAGATTTATGGGGATTGTTGTGTATTCATCAGTGTGGTAGTCCTCGACAATGGGAAGCATCAGAAATTGAGTTTGTGCAATTAATCGCCGAACATCTAGGAGTTGCTTTACAGCAAGCAGATTTCCTGGAACAAGTCAAACTACAATCAGCAGAACTAGCACAAGCAAAAGCCAGAGAAAAAGCAGCCCAATGGCAGAAAACCATAGCCATTACCATTGAGAAAATTCGTCAGTCCCTCGATTTGGAAAGCATTTTCCACACAACCACCGCAGAACTTAGGCAGCTGCTAAATGCCGATCGCGTGGCTATTTATCGTTTCAATCCCGATTGGAGTGGTGAATTCGTGTTTGAATCAGTGGCAGAGGGTTGGGTTTCCCTTATCGAGCAACAGTCGCAACGGCCAAAATTGAAAGAGAACGTCAGCGAATGTAGCGCTAGAGATTTAGCTAACCCCCCAGTCGCTGATACCTATTTACAAGATACAGAGGGTGGTAACTTCACTCAGTGTGAAGTGTACCGAATTTGTAATGACATTTACAATTCCGGCTTTAGTGACTGCTACATTAAAATTTTAGAAATATATCAAGCAAGAGCTTATGCGATCGTTGCCATTTACCACGGTCAAAAGCTCTGGGGCTTGCTAGCAGCTTACCAAAATGCTGGAGGTCGTGATTGGCAAAAAGATGAGGTTTACTTGCTTACTCAAGTTGGCACTCAATTAGGTGTGGCTTTGCAGCAAGTGGAATTTATCCAACAAATGCAGATTCAAGCAGCAGATATCAGCAAAGCTGCTGAAAGGCAAAGGGCGTTGGCGCACACAGTAGAAAAAATTCGTCAGTCTCTTGATATTGAAGCCATATTTAAAACCACTACTCAAGAAGTTCGTCGGCTATTAGAAGTAGAACGAGTCGCAATTTATCGCTTTTATCCTGATTGGAGCGGGGAATTTGTGGCTGATTCCATCGTTGATGGCTGGACACCAATGGTTAAGCCGCAGCCAGTGACAGAACGCGTTCTTGTGCAAGGAAAACAAGCAGGTAAATATGCACGTAATGAAGTTTTTGTACCAATTTCTCAGGGTGAAAAGCTGTGGGGATTGCTAGTAGCTTATCAAAACTCCCAGCCTCGTTATTGGCAAGATGAAGAAATCAACTTGCTAGCACAAGTTGGCGTTCAATTGGGAGTAGCATTACAGCAAGCCGAATCCTTGACACAGATGCAGGTACAAGCCCAAAAACTGGCTCAAGCCGCCGAACGAGAACGGAAAGCAGCCGAAAGACAGAAGGCTTTAGCTGCAACAGTGGAGAAAATCCGCCACTCTCTTGATATTGACACCATTTTTGCGACCAGTACAGAAGAAGTCCGACGGCTATTGGAAGTTGACCGAGTGACAATCTATCGATTCGGGACTGATTGGAGTGGTGAATTTGTTGCTGAGTCTTTAGCCCAAGGTTGGACACCAGTAAAGGAAATTGTACCTGCAATCTCTACGACGGGCTACGCCTATGCAAGTAATTACTTGCAAGAAACCCAAGGTGGGGATTTTGCTAATGGTAAAACTTTTGTGATTAAAGATATTTACAGCATCGATGATTCTATTCCTTATATTGCCCTGATTGAACTAATGGAGGCTAGGGCATATATGATTGTGCCAATTTTTCAGGGTGAGAAACTTTGGGGATTGCTAGCAGCTTATCAAAATATCAAACCCCGTGATTGGCAAGAAGATGAGGTAGATTTGCTGATGCAAATTGGTACTCAGTTAGGGGTAGGACTTCAGCAAGCGGAATTACTCGAACAAACTCAATGTCAAAAAGAAGAGTTGACCCAGACTCTGAAAGAATTACAGCATACTCAGAGCCAGTTAATTCAAAGTGAGAAAATGGCAGGCTTAGGGCAGTTAGTTGCTGGTGTAGCACATGAAATTAATAACCCGATTAGTTTCATTTATGGCAATATCACTTATGTTACTGAACATACCGAAAATTTATTTAAATTACTGCGCCTTTATCAGAAACAGTATTCTAAAGCAACAGGAGAAATTCAAAAGCAAGCAGCAGCAGTGGATTTAGATTTCATTAGTGATGACTTGCCCAAAATTCTGACTTCAATGAAGATGGGGGCAGATCGGATCTCTCAATTAGTCTTGTCGTTACGAAGTTTTTCTCGACTTGACGAAGCAGGAATGAAGCCCGTTGACCTTCATGAAGGTATCGACAGTACTTTGCTAATTTTACAACATCGACTGCAACCACAAACTAATTCTTTTGCTATTGAGGTAGTTAAGCAATATGGTGAATTGCCCCCAGTAGTCTGCTATGCAGCCCAGATGAATCAGGTGTTTATGAATATTCTCAACAATGCGATCGATGCACTGGAAAACTCAGTAACTAGTGGAAGAATAATTGATAATCCGAAAATTTGGATACGTACAGAAGTTATAGAAGGGAATACTATTCTGATTTGGATTGCTGACAATGGTTGTGGAATTCCAGAGATTGTGCGATCGCGCATTTTTGAACCTTTCTTTACTACCAAACAACCAGGTCAAGGTACTGGCTTGGGATTATCTATTAGCTACCAAATTATTGTGGAAAAACACGGCGGTAATATCAAGTGTGTTTCTGAACCTGGTAACAGTTGTGAGTTCTGGATAGAAATCCCAATGAAACGGATAGTTAGTTAGGAAAAAACAGGCGATGTATTCTCTACAAGAGGCAGCGCTTGTTTATCCCCAATCCACCAAACATCTTGGCAGTTAGTCCCGACTTGTTGCATCACTATCTTTACAACGTGCCTAATTAAACGTAGTGGTGCGGCTAATGCTGGACGTACCTTGTTATGCCTTTTGGAGGGTGGGCGTTGCTCACCCTGCCTTTTCTGCAAGGTATTATGAAAGTAGCTTCTAGGAAGGAATGAGCATGACTTCGGCAGCCAACAAACAGTCATCTATTATTTGGACAGAGCGAGGACTGACAATTTCAGGAACTCGCATAACTCTGTATGACGTAATGGATTATCTCAAAGCTCAGTATCCGCCCAAGTTTATTCGTGATGCATTTAACCTTACGGATGAACAGATCCATGCTGCCCTTTTCTATATTGAAGCGCATCAGACAGAGGTAGAAGCAGAGTATCAAGAAATCTTGAAAACCGCAGAGGAAAACCGACAGTACTGGGAGGAGCAAAACCGCGAACGTTTTGCTCGAATTGCTGCTGCCTCTCCTCGTCCGGGATATGAGGCGATTCGAGCTAAGCTTCAAGAACGGAGAACGCAGCGAGAAGCAAAAAAGCAATGATTGTTTTAGCTGATTACAACTTGAATCGGCAGGCAATTCTAATTTCTGGAAGTCTTGTTGCTGGAGGATGGTTAGATCTTGCTCCAATCCAGTTGGTGACATTTGAAGGCATTGGCTTATCCGCAGATAGTAATGATCGAGTTGTTTGGAAATTTGCCCAAACCAATGGAATGCTCTTACTTACAGCAAACCGTAACGCGAAAGGTAAAGACTCACTCGAACAGGTGATGCGTGACGAAAATCAGCCGACTTCATTTCCAATTATTACGATTGGTGATTCAGATCGAGTCAACGAATCTGACTATCGAGAGCGTTGTGTTGAAAGGCTTGTAGAAATCGTGATCGACATCCAAGACTATATGGGGGCAGGTCGGTTATTTATTCCGTAAAGCGATCAGTTGCATTGTATTGACGTAATTCCTCTGACTTGATGCTATTAACCCTTCATCCAAATGAAGGGTTTTGAAATCTAAACTTTCAGTTACCCTGAACGATAAGCAACACGAAGACTTTGGATTAAAATTACCAGAGATGCGATCGCCATTAACCCGCCCCAAAACCAGTAAGGTAAAAGCAAATATCGCTGCATTTGGGCTGTATCAGAAATTCCAAGAGGGCCAGCAGAACTACTAAATAGATAATCAAGTTGATGGTACGTACTTACACAAGCTTGTACACCCAAAAATTGAATCACAAACCCTTGCGTCCAACGAGGTGCTCTTAAGGCAATACCTAAGATTATTAAACCTAGTAAGGGAATTGCCACCAATCCAAACCAGGAACGCACCCAAATTAATGTGGACAACAGCAAAAAACTTCCTAAAATTTTCAAACAGAGGGTTGCTGCTGTAAAACTGCGAGAAGCCAGAATCAAAACTGCACCGGCAATAGGCGGCCCCATTGGCCCGGCTGCGGCGATTATTGCCGGGACAATTGGCGCCAACGACGACCGGATGCCATAAGTTGCGACACCAGAACCATTGCTAAAAATCTGCAACTTCTGAAACTGTCCCCCTAATAGCAGTGCCATTAAACCGTGACCCATTTCATGAAACCAAGTTGCCAGAATTGTAAATGGGTATAAGATATAATCCCCTCCTGGTACTTGCCACAATAAAGCAGTTGCGATCGCTGCTGCAACTAGCCAGGTTAGCCCCATACGTTCAACAACTGGCGGGGCTTCTTTAGTGAGCAAGGTTTCAAAATTTTTACTTGGTTGCCTCATAGGTCACTCATTGGCAGTGTATTTCCATCCATCCTAGTTTGACACTCCCTCGTTTATAAAACGGGGGATTCTTGCTTCACGGGGATTCCAACGAATTTACCCTCTGCAAGCATCTTGACCGTGTGCCCCACGGCTGCAAGTCCGCGTATAACGACTACTTGAGCGGCTGCAACATCTCTATTAGTTGTATAGCCACAATTTGAGCAAATATGAGTACGTTCTGACAGTTCTTTCTTACCTGTCTTCACACCACAGCTTGGACATATTTGACTTGTTTTGCGACTATCTACTTTTTGAAAATAGACATCACGCTTAAAACAAGTTTGCTCCAAAATGTTGAAGAATTGACCAAATCCCGCATCTAGGCAATGTTTACCTAACATTCCCTTAGATAATCCAATCAGGTTTAAATCCTCAACAAATACCATTCCGGCGTTGTTGCAGATTTGGTGAGATAGCTTAGAGTGCCAGTCCTTACGACAGTTGGCAACATACTCATACAATCTGGCAACTTTCTTCTGTGCTTTGTGCCAATTGTTCGAGCCGTGGGGTTTCCTGGAGACACGTTGTTGCAGCAATTTCAGCTGGCGCTCAGCATCTACAAAAAACCTCGGACGTTTAACCAAAAGCCCATTAGAAGTTGCAACAAAGCTTGTCAATCCGACATCAATTCCTAGTGCTTCCCCGTGTGGAAGAGGAGAAGGCACGGATACATCCCATTGAACTGTTAGCATTACGTACCAACCAGACGCACGCTTAACCACGCGTGCAAGCTTTGCAACCCCACCATCTGGGATGTCCCGTGATTGACGAAACTTAACCCAGCCTATGACGGGAAAGTTGACCATCCCTGGCTTAAATCTATCCCCTTTCATTTGAGGGAAAACAAAACTACGCATCCTGCCATATTTCTTAAATCTTGGGAAACCGTGGTTACGCTCCCACATCGCAACAAACGCAACCTCAAGCCTTTTTAGCGTTTGTTGCAAAACTTGAGATTGCACCTTTTTTAAGTCGGGATATTCCTTTTTTGCTTCAGTCAATGATTTGCACTGACTGGCATAAGTTGGACGTGGTGTATCAATAGGAATGATGTATTCAGACTGAAGTGAGCAAGCATTAATCTGACAACTACGAGATTTATACCAGTCTTTGCGCTCCCTTAAGGCATAGTTGTAGACACGGCGATTAATTTCTAGCCATTCTTCAAACATTGCTGCTTGGATTTGCGTTGGCTTAAGTTTAAACTCGTAAGTCAAATTAAACATTTGGTTATCACCTCCTGTTTAATTATAAACCGTATATACGTTTTATAACAATCTTTGCCAAATAAATTTGGTGAAGCAGTGCGTTCCTGTCGCCTTGCGTCGGAAAGCATCTGCACCAAGCCATAGGGCGTCTTCGCTTATATCCTCCGCATAACTATAATTCATCCCAAACTACAGGAAAGGAATAATCTGAAAACGCCGAAAAATCACTATTTTCACTGCGGGTTTCTTCATCTAGAACTTTGACAACTTTGTTATAAATATCTTGTGCTTGTTGCGGGGAATCTCCGATGCTGGTTAATCCCAGCTTGCCAAACTGCGAAAGGCAACCCATAAGATGAAACACTGTACCCGTTTCTGTACCACTGTCGAAGTGCAGTCTGTGATGAGCGATGATATCCATCAAATCATTGGGTAATAATCCCTGATAGCGTTCTTTTTGCAGATTATCAGTGGCAATGTAATATTTTGGACGACCTTGTTGACTATAAAATAAACCTGTGGAAAGGTCATAGCGGCCATTCGTTAATAATTTCAGGGTCATGAATGGATGAGTTGTACCGCCTTTACGTAGGTTAATTTCGATCGCCTGAATATCCCACTCTCCGTTACCCTTGTCAACGGCAATAAAATCTAATCCAAATCGCTCTAAAGTGCCTTTCTCTGCTAGTTTTCTGCCGACTTGAAGTCCCAATTGCTGTAATTGCAATCGATATCTTTCATCAGCAGGAAAGCGACAACCAAGGTAAATCTGACCATCTGGGCCTCCGAGAATTTGGTCGTGAGTTGAAAGGATTTCCACTTCGCCATTCGGTGTGATCCGTCCTTGGACGCTGGGCGATCTTTTAATTTCCCCTTCCACAAATGCTTCAGCGATTGCCCCTAACTCAGGCATTTTTCCCAAAAAACTATCCCAAGTCTCTTGTTTTGCTTGAAAACGCATCGTTGATAAGCGATCGCTAATTGCTGCTATCCTTTCGGCATGAGTACCAATGTTTGGTGCTAAATTCTCAATCGGTCTCAGATCCAGCAATGCATTCCCCTCTCCAGAAATGCCCTCGTTGAGTTTTACTACTACCCGTTTTAATGTTGGTTGGCGTTCCCACAAATCAACGGTAGCTTCTGTCAAATCTTTGTGGTTCCAAACTTTTTCGCTGCCATCTGGATGCGTTACTCCACTTTCTTTGAAGATTTGCCGACTGCCACTTTTTGTTCCCCAAATCTGTAAATTTGGTGCGGCAGCATACAGTGGTACACCTAATTTTAAAGATAATTCGCCTTCCCAGTGCGAAGAGTTGTAGCAGATCATAAATGATTTGTCTAGCCTCAAAGATAGATGAATCCGCTCTAGTAAGCGAGGGCGTTCTAAAATCTTTTGGCTCAGAGGCTTAAAAGAGGAATCGTAAGTAGAAAGTAACAGCAAGCGATTGCGAGCATGAGAAAAGGGAATTCCTGGCAACAGTTGCAGATAATAATCAATGATACTAGGATGCAGCGGTACTGATGTTACATAAATCAGCCGAGTCCGGGGATTCCGCAACCGAATTAAGGAAAATAGTAATCTTTCTTCATAATGCTCGCAGCCTTCGATCTTTTGAAGTTCCCCTTGGTCAAGACTCAAGGAGGGAATAATTAAAATATCCGCTTCACTATTGTCAAATATTTCGCTCGTTTTCCAGCGATCGCGCAGGGTTAATTGTAAGTGGCGAAACTTTTCAACCTGTTCTAATTCGGAAATATTTAATGTTGCCATAACCCCTGCCCTCTAATAATCTCAATGTAGCGCACCACGCAGCCTTTTGGAAAATGTATAGTCGCTATGTCAAGATTCAGGTAGTTTTGTAAAAAATTTCCAGAAGTCCGCAAGGAACAATCAAACTATAGCAACTCGTAAATCGCCGACTTGTTTATTCTTTAATTTCGTTTCCATCTTAAGGTTGAGCTAGTTGCAGCTTAGTTTACCTCTAGGGGGCGATAAAGTACAGCAATATAATAGTTAACTTGAAGGCAGATCAAAAAGATAAATTCTTCATCACATCAGAGTTGTGTACTTATTTTTGAGGATCGATAATGTAAGTTGCGTACAGTTGCTAGGAATAAGTAAGTTTGGCAAACATCTAGGATATAAATGCCTAAAATTGCAAATGGTTAGTGAAAGTGAAAGCAAAAAATAAACCTTGGGTTGAATTTTTGATCCAAGGTTTAGTTATGAAATAGGATAAATGAGAAAGATGGAGTCTAACTAATTCTCAATACTCAATTTCCCATTGCCAATGCCCAATGTCCCAATACCCATTCAATATTCGATTACCAAGGTAAAACAAATGGCTAAATCAAAAGAGCAAAAAGAGAAAAAAGAGCAAAAATTACAACAGCCCCAGCAGCAAGAAGTACCAGGTGTTGAATCAGAAATGACACCAAAACCCAAAGCAGATGATGCTCAGTATCGGGGTAGTAGTAAGTTACAAGATAAAGTAGCATTGATTACGGGTGCAGATAGTGGGATTGGTCGTGCTGTTGCGATCGCATTTGCAAAAGAAGGTGCAGATGTGGCTATTCTTTACCTTAACGAACACGATGATGCTAAAGAAACAAAACATTTGGTAGAAAAACAAGGGCGTCGTGCAGTAACCATCGCAGGTGATATTGGCAATGAAAGTTTTTGTCAGCAAGCCATCCAACAAACAGTTGGTGAATTTGGCAAACTCGATATTCTAATCAACAATGCTGCTGAACAACATCCGAAAGAAAGTATTGAAGAAATCACCGAAGAACAATTAGAGCGAACTTTCCGCACTAATATCTTCTCGATGTTTTTCATGACTAAAGCTGCACTCAAGCATTTGCAAGCGGGCAGTTCTATCATCAATACCACATCAGTAACAGCTTATAAAGGTAATCCACAACTATTAGATTACTCCTCGACAAAAGGTGCGATCGTTGCCTTCACTCGCTCCTTATCAAAAAATTTGGTATCCAAAGGAATTCGCGTTAATGCTGTTGCACCAGGGCCAATTTGGACACCTTTAATTCCCTCAACTTTTCCCGAAGAGAAAGTTGAAACTTTTGGTAAACAAGTACCAATGGAACGAGCCGGACATCCTGAAGAAGTTGCTCCTAGCTACGTGTATTTAGCTTCTGATGATGCTTCTTATGTCTCTGGACAAGTGTTACATGTTAATGGTGGAGATGTTATCAATGGGTAAGTGAAATAGTGAGGAGTTGGGAGTTGGGAGTTAGGAGTTTGGTAGTTTGGAGTTTGGAGTTATAACCGATATATTCTTAATTTATAACTCTTAACTTTTAACTTTTCACTCCTAACTTTAAACTTATAATTCTACCCTGATGGTCTTCCATTGGAGGGATGATTTAATGTGGAAATATTGATAATCTGTCTAACAGCGTACATTTAAGAAATAATAACTACGTCTATGGCATCTCTTACACCACTGCATGGCAGAGAACTAGTAGATTGTGCTAGAGCAAATGCCCAGCAAGGGATTGAAACTGCTGCTTATCAATGTGGCTATGGTCAAGACCTCAACAAATTTGCAAAAGAACTCAGACAAGCTTGTGAAGACATGAATTTACAAGTGAAAGAACTTAGCGGATTAATTACTGACCAGGACATGATACTGCAATTGGGTACTGGCGAAGTTGTTGCTCCAGAGACGGAATCAGAATTGTAAAAGTTAAGTTAGTCATTTGTCATTTGTCATTTGTCCTTTGTCCTTTGTCCTTTGTCATTTGTAGTTTGTTATTCACTAATGACTAATGACTAATGACTCTTTTCATAACTTTAAAATTACCCGCGCCAAATTGAAGTAGATCAAAACGCCTACGACATCAACTGCTGTGGTGATGAATGGTGCTGACATTAATGCTGGATCTAAACGCAGATAGCGAAAGAGAAATGGCAGTGCTGAACCGGAGATCGAAGCTAAAATGGAAATAGCTACCAAACTAGTGCCTACAGCGATCGCTACTTCTAATCGTCCTTGCAGAAAATAAGCCCAGACAGTAGCGATCATACCTAACATTCCTCCCAAAAATGCGCCAGCGATCGCTTCCCGGCTGATTACCTGCAATGCACCAAGCGATCGGATTTCATCGGTGTTCATCCCGCGAATCACCACTGTCGAAGATTGAGCGCCTACATTACCCCCAGTACCAGTCAACAAGGGGATAAAGGCCGTCAGTGTCACCACTTTTGCTAAAATATCTTCTTGCGACTTAATAATTGTGCCTGTGACGGTATTGGTTATAAGTAAGACTAATAACCAGACAACTCGCTTCCGAGCAATTTCCAGCAAATTCATTTGAAAATAATTGTCGCCCCCCGACTCCACACCACCCAAGGCATAGATATCTTCGGTGGTTTCTTGTTGCAGAATATCAATCACATCATCCACCGTAACAATACCTACTAAAAGCTGTTCTCGATCTACCACAGGCACAGCCAAAAAATCATATCTTTGGATTAATCTTGCAACTTCTTCTTGGTCTGTATCAGTGTAGACAAACACCACATCACGGGTCATAATTTCGCCAATAATTTGCTCAGGCTGAGACGTTACTAATTCCCGCAACGATACAATCCCCGTTAAGCGCCTTGCCGCATCCATGACATAAAGATAGTAAATCATCTCACTGGCATTAGCTAAGTTGCGAATTCGCTCTAGAGCTTGAGATACTGTCAAGTTTTCTTTCAGCGAGATTAACTCTAGCGTCATAATTCGCCCAGCTGTATCAGCTTCATAACCCAATAGTTGGGCTGTAGCTTGACGTTCTGCTGGACTCAGTTGTTCTAGCAGGCGATTAACGACTTTTGCCGGTAATTCATCAAATAACCTAGCTCGGTCATCCGGCGACATTTGATCGACAATATCGCAGACTTCCTGACTTTTAAGTTCTTCAATTAACCGTTCTTGAACACTGTAGTCGAGATATTCATAAACCTCTATAGCCTCATCCTTAGAAAGCAAGCGAAAAGCCAAAGCGTGCATCGCTTCTGGCAAACCCTCAATCGCCTCGGCGATATCCGCAGGCTGCACGGGTACGAGAATAGATTTTGCTGCTTGCAAGTCTCCTGCTTCCAAGAGGATTTGCAGCTGAGTCCGCACTAAATATCGCAATTCCCTGCGTGAGAGATTCTGGATGGTAGAGTTTAAATTGTTTGTCTCAGTCAAAGTCCACTTTCCTCAGCCAGTTTGAACAAGGTTGCTGCCCCTAGTCTAGGGGAAAGTGGGAATGTACAACGTCAAATTTGTAATTTTTCTGACTTGGATTCAGGAGGCAGGAGATAAGAGGCAGGAGGAACCCACCCTTAAAAAGGTGGGATTGAAGCAAGAACGCTTTGTATCCCTCTCCTAAGAAACCGTATTTGCTTCGGGCTGAGGAACAAGCTCAAAACCTAAAGCTAGAGCCTTTTTCTGGAGGTTATTGATGACTCGTTGTTGGTAACGTTGCTCATAATAATCCATGCCAGGATCTTGATAGTTACCTCCAGAAGTCCAAAGTCGATAGAAAATTCGTGCCAACTTCTGAGCAGTAGCAGTGATAGCTTTGGGTGTACCCAGGCGAGAACGTAAGCGAGGATAAAAAGCACGACTCGGCAGAATTGCTCTTGCCAGCTGTTTGTGCTGCCATTCGGAAAGCATTGGTAGCAGGGTTAACTACAAGACGAGTTTTAGAACTTTTAACTTTGCCACCAGTGATACGATTGCTAGGACAAAGACCAAGCCAAGAAGTAAAGTGTTTAATAGTTGGGAATCGGCTAGGATCTAAACCAACCTCAGAAATAATGGTTTGTACTGTTAGGATACCAAGACCATCAATAGCAGTGAAGTCCACGCCACTAATTCGGTAAAGATGGGTACGTAAATCAAAAGCAGGTTCATTGCCTTGGGGTTTATGGCGGATGTGCTTTGGTTGGGGAAGCGGAGATTGATTCAAATTAACTTTGTCGCTAAATTCAGATAAGCACTCCTGTATTTGGCGGTCGCAGGCTGCTATCTGAGTTTGATAAACATCGTAAAGTTGTAGTTCTTGTTGGAGTACAAAGACATGCTCACTGCGATAATCACCATTTAACGCAGCAGCAATTTCTGCTGATGAATACAGTCTCCTAAACGGGATAATGGCAGTAGCCATTTCACCAATGTCATAACCGTCTCAACCCAGAACCAAGCTTCTGTACGGGCGGCAAAGCACCATTGAGGGATCAGTCTTAACTGTCAGGACACAATAAAAGTGTAATTTTTTTTTCGGGGCATTTTGTTTCTTTCATCCATAACGGAAGCGATCGCGTCCGTAAACAGCTTCTGTCACTCTCCGGGAGGGCGATCGCGCTTAAGCCTCATGAGGCAATCAATACAAGCTATACTATTAGAAAAAAATCGGTCTTGTATTTGTTATTAGAAAAGAATCGCGCGATGCCTGCGGTAAATGCTAGCCTACGCTTGCTATACAAAAGCTCTAGAATTCAGAAATGACAAATGTTTTCGGAAAGTGACAAAACAGGGATATAGCAACCGCCAAGGCAGTTAGGACATTGGTGATTGCTCAAAACCCTGAAATTACTGGGTTTTTACTCAGCACTCAGCACTCAGCACTCAGCACTCAGCACTCAGCACTCAGCA